>CADEFG010000140.1 GCA_902826505.1 uncultured Acidobacteriota bacterium | reverse complement strand
TTACTTCTGTTCAATACTTCAGTTATTTTTCCAAAATCCCCCAATCTCCTTTTTTATCGCGTGCAAGAATCGAAATTTGAATTCATTTTTTGATTCGGGAAAAGGTTTTTCGGGAAAATTGATCTCGAATTTGCCCGCGCCGTAGGAATTTGTTTTAGTTTCGGCGAGCTTGGTTTGCAAGGTCGTGCCGCTGTAATTTCCCTCAACCTGCAAGTCGCATTTGACGGGAGTTCCGTCGGCGTAAAATGTCGAAACATAAAAAAGAAACGGAACTTTCGGATTCGGGTCGGCATTTTGGCGAATAAAATAAACGTGAATCGGTTCTTTCGTAATGCGCACGTCAAAACGCCGCTGTTCGGTGCGATTGGTCGTCAGATCGGTAAAATACGCGGCAAATTTTACGTCGTCAAAACGCTTCCATTCATCTTCGGCAAGATTTTCCTGCGCTTCCGAAAGGCTGATCTGTCCGGTAAATTTTCCTTCCGCGTCCGTTTCGCCTTCGATGGTTTCGCCTTCTTCCGCTTCGTATTTTTGATTTTTATAATCCCAACGGCGTGCTTTTTCCTGCACGATCTTGATCTTTCCGCGCCCGACCGTTTTGCCGAAAAGATAATTGGCGTTGACCGTAACTTCCGCCGTTTTTTCATCGATCAAATAAAACGGTTTCGACGATTTTGCGACAACCGTAAAGTTCGGCAGATCGTAGCGCGAAACCTTAAATTCAGCCAAACCGATCACGCCGCTCTCGCCCTGTCTGATCTCGACCGTGTATTTTCCCAACTTAAAACTTGCGGGAATCTGCCATTCGATATTCATCACGCCGAACCGCGAAGTTTTTGCCGTGCCTTCAAAAACCGTTTCGCCGCGCTCGTCACTGATCTCAAAATCCAGATCCCTGTCAGCCATCGGACGTTTTGACGGGTCGAGATAAAGCCCGCGCACAAATAATTTTTGGTTCGGCTGATAGATCGGTTTGTCGGTGTTGAGATAAACAAAAGCTTTGGTCGTTTCGTCCAGATCTTCTTCGGCTTCGCGGACGATCCCGTTTCTTACGCCCTTGATCCGAATCTCGCCGTCGTCGAATTTTACATTGGCGGGCAAGTTAAAATCGAGCGAAGCAAAGCCTTCGTCGTTCGTTTTGCCTTTCGCTTTGATAATAAGCTCATCGTCGTCGGGATTGTCGAGGTCTAATTCGACCTCGCCGCTTATTTCGACATTTTTGATCGGTTTTTTGGTGAAAGGATGCAGCGCCAAAACATGTGCGCGAAGATTCATTCCGGCAAAAACGTTTTCCGGCGCGGAAATTTGCAGCTCGAAAACTTCGGGCATGATTTCCGAAAGCGAAACAATATTCGTGATCGAAGCGGCGGAATTTTCGGGCGAGATCGTGTAGCGAAGACGCTTCCAGAGCAATTCATTGGCATCCGCATTTGAGCTGAATATCAGCGGAATCTGCAAATTCTGCTTGCCGCGCCGCACGGTTTGCGCGGTTTCGCTGATCGCCAGAACATTATCCTGCGCGTCGAGAATTTCAAGCTTTACTTTTGCATAGAGATCGGTTGCGGAGTTTTCAAGCGCCAGATTTACCGGCAATCGATTGTTTTCAAAAGTTGCCTTCGTTTCGCTTTCATTGACCTTCAAAAAAACCTGCGCGGTCACGGTCAACGATACAAAAAGGCTGAAAAAAACAGCAAAAATGAGTTTCGTTTTCATATTTATTCCCCTTGAAACTTTATTTCACCAAAAACCTGAGCGGAGCAATGGTTGCTTTAGATTCTTCGTTGTAATAATCGTAAACGAGCGAAGCCGGAGTTTGGGCGTTGATGCCGTAGCGCGGTTTGAACGAAAAATTAATGCGCGAACCGCCTGCTTTTGACCACATATAAACGACGATGCGGTCGGGCAAAATGTCGTAACGGCTCAAGCTCCAATCATTTTCAAACGCTTTTTCGAGTGATTCGCGCGAAACGTCCGCGCCCGGCGGAATGCCGATCTCCGCGAGCAGCATTCCGTAACCTTTGAACCCGACGCGCTCGGCTTCGACCGCGCAGTTGACGGTTTCCATAATTTTCGCTTGTTGTTTGTCGCATTTGTAATCGAGCCGGATCGCGCGCGAATCGTTGACGTCGCGGTTCGAGATTTCCGCCTCGCGCCAATCAACATAATGCGTTTTGACGACTTGCGACATGACGCTCGAATTATCCGAACTCGTTACTTCAACGCGATTTGCATTCGTCAGTTTGCCGGTTAGATCCAAAACGATCGGTTCGATTTGTTCGGGCGAAACCGCAAAATCCTTGAGCTTTTCGCCGTTCATCGAAATCGCGATTGTCTGATCTTTGCTTTCCGTGAGCGAGGCAAGAAAAGCGTCCAAAACATTGATCGTCGTCTGCGTCGAATACCAAACTCCGTAGCGGTCTTTTGCCTTGAGCAGAAACATCGTCGCTTTTGAAATCAGATCTTTGGTTTTTGGCGTTTGGTCTTTGGCTTCGCTTGGCGTCTTTGCCTCTTCGCGGGAAATCTTTGTCAAAAGCTGCAAAACGAGCGCCGTCGTTTCGATCCGTCCGGCGGTTCCCCAACCGTAAAACGGCGTGTTGGTTTCCAGATTCCAGTAAACTTTATCGCCTTCGGACAAAGCCATTTTTTCAAGTCTGTTGGCGATTTCGCGCGCCGTTTCCGTGTTTCCGGCATCGAGCGAAGCCAGCCCGTAAAGCGCGAGCGCGTAAGGTTCGTCAATTTCGGCGTTGCGCGTTTTCAAATAAGCGAGAGCCTTATCCATAACGGCTTTGTCCGCCTTGATCATCGCCAGAGTCCGCGCGACATAACTCGTAAAAAGTTTCGTGCGTTTCGGATCTTCCGCCGTTTCCCACGAATATTTGCGCGTAAAACTTCCGTCCCCACGCTGTTGTTTGACGAGAAATTGAAGCGCGTGCTCGATGACTTTCGGGTCAACTTCGATCTGTGATTTGGCGTCGGTCAGAAACCGCAAAGCGTAAGCCGTCAGAGCGATGTCGGACGAATCTTTGCCGCCCCAATACGAAAATCCGCCGTCCGCCATTTGATAACCCAAAAGACGTTCATAGCCTTTTTGCAAATATCTTCGCGCTTTTTGTCGAAGCGGCGAGACGACGGGCGTTAAACCATCCGCTACCGCAGATGGTTCTGACTTGAATTTTAAGATCATCAGATTCGGATAGGTCGAAGAGATCGTCTGTTCGCCGCAGCCGTAAGGTCTCTGCAATAAACCTTCGACCGATTCGGTGACGTGCGCCATCAGATTTGGGTAGATCTTAAGCTCCGCGCGCGGCGTTTTCGGCAAAACATTGGCGGGAAAATTTATCTCGAAAGTTTCCGACGTGCGGAAAAGTTTCGATTCGGTGCGGACGATTTCCTGTCCGTTCGGGCGGACGGTCACAGTTTTTTCGATCGCGTCCGATTCTTTCGCGGCAATCGCCGTCACGCGCTGTTTGCCGTCTTTGACCGGCACAATCGCTTTGAAACCGAAAATCGCGTTGTTCGCCGCATTTTTATCGACCTCGATGTTTTGCTTGTCGGGTGAAAGAAGCGAAAACCAATCGGCTTTGGTCATCGTCACATCAACTTTCTGCTTTGTCGCCGTGTAATTTCGAACTTGTGTCGGCAGAAAAATCTCGTCGCCGTCGGTCAGAAACTTCGGCGGGTCGAGATCGACGAAAAACGGCTGAAAAACGGCAATTTCCTTTTCCGCGACGCCGATCTTGCCCTGCCTGGTCGAAGCGATCGTGTAGAGCTTCCAGGTCGTAATATTGTCCGCCATTTTGAAATTCAGGCTCGCTTTGCCGTTGATGTCGGTCAAAAGTTCGGGCGACCAAACGAGCGTTTCAGGAAAATATTCGCGAAGTTTCGGCGTGGATTTTTGATTGGTTGTGTCTTCATCTTCTGGTGTTGTCCCCGATTTTGTGACGATGTTAACAACACCCGGCGCAAGCAAGGCAAAATTTTGCATCCGTCTTCCGCTGATCGGAAGATTTTGGATTTGACTCGACGAAGTTTCAACCGAAGTGGCATCTGACGTAACTGTAACAGTTTCATTTACTGCGCCAACTTCCAAAGTAAAATCAACCTTCGTCACGCTATTGGCGGTGACGGGAACGCCCGAACGCACCGTGTTTTTGAAATTCGCAGATTCTGCTTTCACGGAGTATCTGCCAACCGCGAGATTTGAAATTATGTAATTGCCCTGATCGTTTGAGGTCGCGCTGTAATTCCCGTTTGTTTCTTCGTTGGTTGCCGTGATGTTTGTACCCGCGATAATCGCGCCGCCGGCATCGGTAATTTTTCCGCTGATCGAGCCCGTGCCGTCAGCGAAAACGATCGGCTGATTCAGAACGGGTTTCGGTTTCTCGTCCGTTTTGGTTTGCTCGGAAATAACGTGCAGAAATTGCGCAAAGGTCATATCGTCGTAAGTGTTTTCGCGTTTATCGTCGCCTTTGCCGCGAACTTCAAAGACGCGAACTTCCTGCGTGACGGGCGTGATGGTTGTCCGTTCGGTCTGTTTTTCCTCGCCGTATTTCTGGACTTTTTCGATGATGGCTTTATCCGTGTAGCGCGAAAATTGTCTTTTGACGAGGTAAACTTTTTCGCCGTAGCCGTCGCGCAAATTGTCAAAATCAAGGTCATTTGATCTTAAAAGCGATTTGAATTCGGCTTCGTCCGCCGGGAAGCTTTTTGCTTTTTGCAAAATATTGAGAATTTTTGCTTCGGTTTCGGCGAAGTAATCAATGTCGTTTGAGAAAATCTGGAAATCGTCGCCGCGATAATAATATTGTTCAAAAACTCCGTCTTTTCCGCGACTTCGAATACTTGTCCGGTAGAATTTGCCGACGACGTTAAAATCGAAATGATATGGATTGCCGAAACGGTCTTTCATTTCAGCGATTCCGAGTTCTGCCAAAAGCGTTTTTTCGTCGCGGATAAATCCGCCCGTCCGCGTGTGATAATCCGCGATTGCTTTGTCAATTGCCTTTCCGGTCAGCGTAAAATACAGAAAACTTGTGCTTGAAGCCGCGAAATCGTCTTTCGTGCCGAAAGTTTTATCCGCGCCCGCCGTCATAATTTGCAAAATATCCTGCGTCTTTTCCGTGTCAAAAACCGCGCGATATTTTTGTTCCCACGGATCGCGCAAAACGTCGAAATTCAAGCCCGTTTCGCGCAAAATCTTTTGAAAAGATTGCTCGTCCGCAGGATGCTCGAAATTTTTGGTTTTGTAATGCTCGCTTAAAACCTTTTCAAAAGACTCGAACTGTTTTTTGAAATAATCGGCATAAACCGATTTCGCGTCGGTAAAATAACTGCGGCTGTGAAAAATGTTCGGCGAAAAATATTCGTCATAAAGCATCACTTCCGCGACGAGCTGTATTTCGCCGGAAATCGGTTTCGAGAGATCGAGATCGTTCAGATCTTTGACATTCACGCCGCCGAACGAGTCGCCGTAGCCGAGCCAGCCGCGATAACTGTTAAAAGTTCCGCTGAAATCGCTTTCGGTGCGGGCGCGTTCTTCGATCGCGCGGTCGAAAACAACGACGCCGAGCGCCGATTCGACCGCGCTTCCGACCGAATCCAGCACGCCGAAGCTGACTTGTGCTTCTTCGCCCGGTTTGTAACTTTCTTTATCAAACGCCGCGTCGAGCTTGAGATTTTGCTGCGCCGGAAAAATAATGCCGCGCGAAGTATTTATCAATTCATCGTCCTCATCCTCCAAAAAAGCGGCGATCTTCAACTCGCCTTTGAACGCGGGTTGATAAGGAATTTTCAGACTCGCTTTGCCGTTCGATAATTTGACGAAACGCGATTCGATGACCGACCAGCCCCGCACGACATCAACATAAACGAGACCTGTTTTTAAGGTCGAATCGAGCTTGATCTCGATTGCCTCGCCGGGTTTGAAGATCGTTTTGCCGGTTTCAATTTTTATTTCATCATCGTCGTCGAATTGGATGCTTTCCTCGTTGTCTTCGCCGACGCCGTAAGTTCCGCGTTTGCCGTTTTTGTCTTTGGCGATAAGTTGAATTTCCAAATCGTTGTCATCGTCTTTAAACTGCGGACGTTTAATTTCGAGCTTGCCCGCGCCGAAGGAATTTGTCTTGAACTTTTGAAGCGTCCGGTATTTTTCGTCGTCGCCGTCTTCTTCGCGTCCTTTCAGTTCGACATCGCAAACCGCCGGACTGCCGTCGGCGTAAAATGTCGAAACGTAAGCATTGATCGGCAAATTCGGATTTAGATTGTAACGCTCGCCGATAAAATAAACGTGGATCGGTTCGCGCGTGACGCGCACGTCAAACCGTCGCGGTTCGGTTTTATTGGTTGTTAAATCAGTAAAATATGCGGTGAAATTGAGATCTCTGAATTTTCTCGAATTTTCTTTCAGGTCGTCCTGATCTTTGCTCAAATCGAATTTTGCCGCGAATTTGCCGGTTTCGTCCGTTACGCCTTCGTGCGATTCGCCTTCGTCGATGTCGTATTTTTGTTCCTTCCAATTCCAAGTCCGGTCGGTTTCGCGAACGACGCGGACTTTGCCTTTCGTGACGGGTTTGCCGAACAGATAATCGGCGGAAACCTCGATCTCGGCTTGTTTTTCGTCCGGCAGATAATAAGGTTTTAAGGCTTTCGCGGTGACCGCAAAATTCGGCAGATCGTAGCGCGAAATTTTTACTTTTTGAAAGCCGACAAATTCGCCTTCGTCCTGAGTTTGATTTTTAACGCGGATCCGGTAATCGCCGAGCTTGGCGTTTTCGGGAATTTTCCACGCGATCGCCGCAACGCCGAAATCGGAAGTTTTGACCTTTTCGCGATACAAAACGGTTTCGTCTTCGTCCTCGATGCGAAACTCGACTTCCGCGCCGGCAACAACCGTTTTGCTTTCCGCGCCTTTCATCAAAATTCCGCGGACGCTCAAAGTTTGTTCGGGCTGATAGATCGGTTTGTCGGTGAGCATCAAAAAGTTAAGATCATTTGGCGCCGGCAGCAAATCTTCTTCGGCTTCGCGAACGACACCGTTTTTCTTGCCCGTCACTTTGATTTTGCCGTCGTCGTCAAGGTTTGCTTCGACCGGAATTTGAAAATCCAAAACCGCAAAACCGTCTGCGTCGGTTTCGCCCGAAGCGTTAAGCTTTAGTTGCTGGTCGTCAACGCTTTTCAAATCCACTTCTATATCAGCAGTGACCCTGACGCCCTCGACCGCTTTGTTTGTGAAGGGATTTAATGCTCTGATGCGGCTTCGATAAGTCATCCCCGAAAACAGATTTTCGGTCGCGATCACGCGAAGCTCGAAAATATCGCGCATAATTTGCGAGAGCGAAATTACGCCTTGCGCGTCGCCGATGCGGTAATGCAGACGATACCAGGCGATTTCGTTTTCGCTCTTTTGCATCAAATCGCCGAGCGGCATCGAGATTTTATAGCTTTTCTTACCGTTTTCGATCTTCGCGTTTTGCGACGCATTGGCGCGGACGAGATTTTCCGCATCGAGCAATTCGAGTGAAATTTTTCCGTCGAAACTCGGCTTCGGATTTTCGATCGCAAGCGAAATTTCAGCCGCCGTTTCATTAAAAATTATATTTGATTCAGATTCGTTGACCGTTTGCGCTTTCACCGAAAAAAGACACACTGAGAACACCACGACCACGAGGAAAAGCGTTTGCCGCATAGAGCGTTAACCTCAAATTTTTACTAGATTTTAGAGTTTTTGCGAAACCGTTCTAATGGATGCCGCGAGATTTTGAATTGGTTGCTTTGACGGGTAAAACAATATTTTGCCACAGACCGCACAGAGTTCACGGAGAATTATTTTTAAAATCTCCGTGCGCTCTGTGTTCTTCAGTGGCTAATTGGTTCTAAAGGTTTCGTTCGATAAAATTCGTCATCAGCGTATAGAGATGTTTTTCCTGCAGCGTTCCGCGCTGAACGCCGTGGCGCTGGGTCGGATAGGTCATAAACTCGAACTGTTTGCCGGCTTTTTGGAGCTCATAGATCAATTTCATCGCATTTTGCTGATGCACATTGTCGTCAATCGTGCCGTGAATGATCAGCAATTTGCCGCTCAGATTGGCGGCGCTTTCGATGACCGAGCCTTTTTTGTAGCCATCGGCGTTATTCTGCGGAGTTCGCATATAACGCTCGGTGTAGATCGAATCATAGAGCGACCAATCGCCGACGAGCCCGCCCGCGATACCGATCTTCAGGGTTTTCGAGTGCGTCATAAAATAACTCGTCATAAAACCGCCGTAACTCCAGCCCCACATTCCGATCCGCGAACCGTCGACAAAATTAAGTGATTTCAAATAATTGAAACCGTCTTCCAGATCCGGAACTTCCGTCTGACCGAATTTTTGATAAACCTTCCACGCGCTTTCAGCGCCTTTGCCCGACGCCGTGCGATTGTCGCAAACCCAGACGATATAGCCTTTCTGCGCGAGCATCTGATGCCACATCAGTTGCGTTCCGCCCCAACGATTTCTGACTGAAGGCGAGTGTGGACCGGAATAGGTGTAGGCAAAAACCGGATATTTCTTTGATGAATCGAAATTCGGCGGTAAAATCATCATCGCTTCCATCTCGAAATTATCGCGCGTCCTGACCTTCAAAAACTGCGTTCTGCCAAGTTTATAAGCGGCTAAGACCGGAACTTTGTTTTCGTCGAGCAGTTTCTCGTTTCGACCGTCAGCCGTGTAAAGCCGAAACTGCGTCGGCGTGTTGAGATCGTTCCAACCGTCGATAAAATGCGTGAAAGTCGGGTTAAATTGTGCGCGGTGCGTCCCGTTCGTCTCGGTCAGACGTTTTAACTCCGTTCCGTCGAGTTTGATACGATAAATCTGCGTGTTGATCCAGTCGTTATTTTCGCCGATCGCCGAAAAATAAACAAAACCGCGCGCTTCGTCAACGCCGTAAAATTCGCTGACTTCCCAGCGTCCGTCGGTGATTTGTTTGACGAGTCTGCCGTTGTTATCGTAGCGGTAAAGATGCCGAAAACCGTTTCGCTCCGATTGCCAGATGCCGCTGCCGTCTTTCAAAAACGTCGGATTATCGATCGCTTCGACCCACGCCTGGGATTTTTCCGTCATCACGGTCGTCATTTTGCCGTCGTTCGGAAATGCCGTGTTGACGTCGAGAAAAGTTTGTTCACGGTTTTGCGCCTGAAACATTACGGCTTGCGAATCTGGTGTCCAGGTGACGCGCGAAATCAAAAAATCTTCGGGTTTGTATTTTGAGGTATCAACGATTTTCACCAGATCGGCGAACGGTACGAGCGACGGCGTGATTTTGTTACCGATCTTCGGAAGCTTTGTGACGTTCGGAATCAAACTCGATTTGGTGAAATCGGCAATGCCGAGCGTGACGAGCGGGTTCGGATCGCCGGCTTGCGGGTAATCGGTGTTTTCGACGCGCTGGTCGGTGAGCGTATCGTCGGTCAAAACGAATTTCGGGACGCGTGATTCGTCGGTTCGCAAAAACGCGATGAATTTCGAATTCGGCGACCACCAATAGCCGCGTTTGTTGCCGCGCCC
>CADEFG010000139.1 GCA_902826505.1 uncultured Acidobacteriota bacterium | reverse complement strand
CGCGGGAAGCGCACCCCCTGCTCTGCAATGCGGGCCAAGTGCGGGACGTTTTCTGGACTGCCGAAGGTCTCCCGCGTACGCACCCCGCCTGCGAAGGCGACCACCACGGCACGGCGCGTCTTGCGCCTGTGCATGGGGGCCGGCGCCCCGAGGGCCAAGGTCGCGGCCCCGAGCATCCCACCCTTGAGCAGGCTACGTCGTTCGATCGTTGTCATTGGAGCCTCGCAGGTCACCAAGTCTGATACTCGGGATGTGACACGATGGCGTAGATTACCGTCGTGGGGCGACAGGCTGGACTCGAGAAGCTCACCAGAAAGGCGCTCTCTTCGCGCGCGCTGGGAGCCCGCCCCAGCAGGCGCTCGAAGAGTCCCCGGATCCATGCCTCTGGATCCGGGATGGCCTCGCGATCCGGGACCAGAGCCTTGCCCGAGTCGAGGATCATCCTCGTGACGAGGGAGCGAAGGGGCGTGGAGTCCGCAAGCCCATCGAGTGCGCTTCGCATGCGCTGCGCCTCACTCTCGCTCGGAAGGCGGCCGAGGAGATCGAGGAAGAGCGAGCGGATGAAGAGCCGGTTGGGTTGCTTGATTCGCGACTCCTGGCGCAAGAGGTAGGCCGGAGAGCGGAACCACTCGGCGAGGATGGCACGAAAGGCCCCCTCTTCGCGCTTCATCGTGGCACACCAGGCGGAAAGGTCCGATGGAGTGGGTTGCTCCCTCAGCAGACGCTCGTGCTCCCGACGCAGGAAGTGACTCGCGAACCGCTCGTCCTCGAAGGCGATGTGGACCACATCAGCTTGCGAGCTTCCGGATCGCCCAAGGAACGTGCCTCGGGCCCCATCGTAGAGGCTCTTTCCTATCTCCAGGTCTCGCGCGTTCTGCTGCGCGACCAATCCGACAATCTGCTCCATCACCACCGTGACGAAGGTGTCCGCTCCCGGATTGCGTCGATCGAAACTGGAGGAGAGACAGACCCGCTGCAGAGCCTCCCGAACCCCGACCCTGCCGGCGGCAAGCTGTTCGGACGCGTCGCAAAATCCGCTTGATCGTTTGTTTCCATCTCGATCGGCGGTAAACGGCGGATGATCGCGTCCGTCTCCGTTTCGTTTAATTTGACAGTTTCGAAAGGCGCGGAAACATCGCTTTTCGCGGTTTGAGCTTTGCCTTCGCGAAGCCGAAACTGCAAACCTTTCGGCTTTTCGTCGGTTTGCGAAGTTTGAGTTTGTGCCCGCGCATTGGCGGCGATTGAATTCAATAAAAAGGCGTAGATCAAGACAAGGCAGATCGTTCTGTTTCGTTTCATAGACGGATAAGGCGAGAAATTTCTTCCCGAAAATCTATTTTGAATTGCCGAAAAATTTAGTGTGCTGAAAGGTTAGATGCCGAAGGTGAAAAAAAGTTCCTCTGGCGGAAAAGAAAATTTAAGAGCGCTTTTTTTTGGACAAACGCAAAACTTTTAAAACGGCGATTCGTCGTCTTCATCAAAAACGATCCGCCGTTTGATCTTCGGTTCGCGCGGTTCGCCCGGATCGTCGGATTTGATTTCCTGCAAAATCGGATTGCCCTTTTCATCCTTTAGTAAAATCTCGATCCGCCGCTCGGCTTGGTTCAATCTTTCCTGACATTCCCGCGAGATGCGGACGCCGTCTTCAAAAAGCTTGAGACTTTCTTCGAGCGAAAGATCGCCGTCTTCGAGCTTGCGGACGATTTTCTCCAGTTCGCCGAGCGATGATTCAAATGTTTGATTTTTTTGAGCCATATACTTTTTTAGGGTGTTTTAAACAGATCGTCGATTTTTTTCTTGATGCTTTCCAGTCCGGGCGCGTTCATTTTTTCGCTCGCCTTTTTCAAACCTTCCTTGGTCGAAATCGCGATCAGTTCCTGTCCGATCGTTTCGGCGATTTTTTTAGCCAGCGCTTCGTCCTTGATCCCGACGACGCGCCATTTGTCGCCGTTGCGCTTCATCGTCAGTTCAAACTGGCGTTCGGGAATCTTGCTCGTGACGATCGCCGTTTCGCCTTCGGGTTTGATGTCCAGATAATAACCCGCGCCGACCGCGATCGCCCAATAAGGCACGCTTACAAATTTATCGGTTTTGTCTTTGATGACGCGCGGAACTTCTTCGCGGGCGCGCTGTTTGATCGCCGGCATCAACGGGTTGGCGGCGTCCTTAACTTTGGCAATCTTATCCGCCGGCAAATTTTTCCCGTACATTTCGGTCGCTTTGTCGGCGATCTGCGGCATAAAGCTATCGACGACGGCGTCCGTGTCCACGAGTTCATCCATCGCCTGCTGATCGCCGCGCCGCGCCGCGTCAACCAATAACGCGAGCGAATATTGCGGCGTGGTTTTCAAACCCTGCCAGTAAAAATAACCGACGACCGCGGCGGTCAAAAGAACTACCGCGAGCGCGATTCCCGAAATCGCGAGAATCCGACCGCAGCCGCGTTTTTTTTGACCGTCAACGACCTTTGGTTCCTCAGTTTTTTTGGACGCCTTTGGCTCGTCGGCTTTTTGACCGGCGACGGTTTGCTTTTCCTCTTCCTTTTCAGGCTCGTTTAAATTGACCACAAAATGCGACATCAATCCTTCTCCGTTTCAAAAACTTTGGCTTTCAGTTTGCCATCTGACAGACGAATTTGCACGTCCGCGTTTTGCTTAATCTGCCGGACGGAAGTGATAATTTCGCCTTTTTCGTTCTGCGTCATCGAATAACCGCGCCCGAGAACCGCGAGCGGCGAAAGCGCGTCGAGCGAAGCCATTTCGATCTTCAATCGCTCGTCTTTGGCGTCGATCAATTTTTTGACCGCCGCATTTTGCCGCTCGCGCAAAATTGCCAGCCGCGTTTTCTTGGCGCTCACATTTGATGCGAGTTTTAATGGCGACAGACGATTTTTGACCGCGTCCAAAAGATTTTCCGCGCGTCTTAATTTTTCCGTCAATGCATCTTGCAGCCGCGCCGAAAGATCTTCCGTGGCGGCGCGCCAATCTTTGATCCGCTGCGGAAATTGCGTAAAAACCGGTGCCAGCGCGAGTTCCTGTAAATCCGCCCGCGATTGCAGCAGTTTATAGCCGATCAGTTGAAAAAGATCCTGTGTTCGCCCGGCGACGAACGCTTCGATCTGGTCTTCCGATTGGGCGACGATCTCGGCGGCTGCCGACGGCGTCGGGGCGCGGCGGTCGGCGACAAAATCGGCGATCGTAAAATCGATCTCGTGTCCGACCGCCGAAATTATCGGAATCAGCGAGGCGCGAATGGAGCGCGCCAATCTTTCCTCGTTGAACGCCCACAGATCTTCCGCCGAACCGCCGCCGCGCCCGACGATCAAAACATCGATTTTTTCTTTTTCCGGCGCGTTTTTGTTAAATTCGTTCGCCAGTAGAATCGCCTGCCGGATTTCTTCGCCCGCCATTTCGCCCTGCACCCGCGTCGGGATCAATACGAGGCTGACCGACCTTGTTCTTCGCGATAAAACATTCAAAATATCGTGAAAAGCCGCGCCGTTCGGTGATGTGACAACACCGACGCGGCGCGGAAAAAACGGCAAAGGTCGTTTCAATTCTTCATCAAAAAGCCGTTCCTTGCCGAGCTTTAATTTGATCTGCTCGAACGCGACCTTGAGCGCGCCTTCGCCGACCGGTTCTAAGGACTCGACGAGCATCTGATATTCGCCCTTCGGTTCGTAAACGCTCAATTTTCCGCGCACGCGAACCTGCAAGCCGTCGAACGGCTGAAACCTGATGCGCCAGTTCGAACCGCGGTAACAAGCCGCTTTTAATTGCGAATCGCCGTCGTGGAGCGTGAAATACCAATGCCCCGAATTCGCCGCGACAAAATTGACGATCTCGCCCTCGACCCAGACGGACGCAAACGCCTTTTCGATCGCGCCTTTAACCTGCGAATTGATTTCCGAAACGCTCAGCGGGCGGCGTTCCTGTTCGTCGAAAAGCGATTCTAATAGTTTCGATTTCATCTTGATGATTTGCGCCTTTTTGTAACTTTCCTTTTTGGTTCAACAACAAAATCACTGTTCAAAGTCGGAGTCGGTTTCGGCGGTTCAACTCCGGCGGTCAGCAGATAAACTTCAACAAACATCCCTTCACGAAATCCGCCGTCCACAATTTTTATGCGGCTTGGATCATACTTCCGAAAACTTATTATTTGCCTCAAACTTCTGAGAACCGCCGCCGCATCTTTTTTATTTGACTGACGACCGCCATAAATAATGATATAAACGGTCGCGTCCGGTTCATTGGCAATTTGATAAAAATAAGAATCCATTCGAGCGGCGATATCCGAATAAGGCAGATGTGAAAATTCATCGAGTTTATAGGGATACAAGCCTATCTCGGTCGAGTTATAAGCGTGAGAATCACATTCCGGCGGTAAACCTCTGACAATTACCGAAGCCGTGATTTTTTTCGCGTCCGTTTCACTGAGATCGATCTGGATTTGATTCGTGCCCTGTCCGCCGATGATTTTTCCGGCTGAAATATTCCATTCCAAAGGAAAAGATTCATTCGTCGCCGCGCCGTTGATGGCAACCGAAAACTTTAAAGGCACTTTTCGATTGTGCCGAAAACCGTCGCCTGCGACATTGATTTCAGGACAATAAACGATCTCATTTTTTGTAAAATCAGGAGTTGGTTTCGGCATTTCCGCGCCTTCGGGAACGATCCAGAATTCGAGCGTCGGATATTCACGATAACCGCCGTCAATTACTTCTAACCGATTTTTCAAATACTCGTTTGAATAATAAAATGTATCAACCGCCCGTTCCGACCAGTCTTTTCCGCTTTTTATCGGATATTTTCCTTTTCTCTGATTGTAAAAAATAATTACTGCTTTTTTGCTCAGCGGCTCAAACTTCATTCGCTTTGCAAAACGTTCCGCCCGGTCATAAAGCGGCGAAAAATTTTCAGCCTGATAATCGCTGAACTCATCAAATTTGACGGCAACATTTTTTGTTTGGGGAAAAACCGTCAAACCCGACAAAAAAATCAGTGAAACTCCGATGATTAAGTTTATTTTCATATGTTTATTCAATCTCGTAATTTCTAAATTTCATTTCGCGTTTTTGACCTGCGAATTAACTTCCGAAACGCTCAGCGGGCGGCGTTCCTGTTCGTCGAAAAGCGATTCTAAAAGTGTCGATTTCATAAGGAAAAAGAAAAAGTAAGTTGCGTTTTTTTGAACAAATCAAAATCGTAATTTGAAATAAAAAGTTCTTGTTCGGTCTGTTTTGAGTTTTTGGTTACATTTCTCATTCCATAAGTAAAAGATTGTTCTGCCACATTCGCAAACGAAAAAAGTTCGCGAATAAAAACTGAATCATCATAAGTCAACAACCATTTGTGTGGGCAAATTTTCAAATTACGGGCAAATCTTTCGTGGTCAAATGTCTTGTGCAAATTTCCGTTTTTGCCGTAAAGCGCGGAGCTAGTCGCCGAAAAATACGGCGGATCAAGAAATAAAAAAACATTTTCACCGCTCGCGTTGATAATTTCCTCGTAATCTGAATTCGTTATTTTTACATTTTGCAAAATTTCGGGAATTGCTTTCAAACGCTCAATGCTTGAATCGGTAAAACGCTTTTCAAAAGCCTGGATCGAAAAACCGCCCGCTTCGGTCGTACCGGAAAATGTCACGCGATTAAATATAAAAAAAGCGGCGGCAATTTCGAGTTCGTTAAATCCAGCTTTATTATCACGCAAAAATTTATAAAGATTTTTCCCATCGGAAAATTCGCGTTTCCATTTCCAAATTTGTTCAATTACTTTTTCGTAATTAGTTTGATTTTGCTGCCAAAAAACCGCTAAATCTCTGTAAATGTCGTTGATCCAAAACTTTCGCTGCGAAAATTTTTGTTTCAAATGAATAAAAACCGAACCGCCGCCGACAAACGGTTCGCGGAACTCATCAAATGGCGGAACTAATGCGCTGATTTTATCAACTGCGCGGCTTTTCCCGCCCGGGTAACGTAAAGGACTGCGAATCATATTTAACTTTTTTCCAAACTAATTCTAAAATTATTTTCTTTCGCTTCGGTAAACAAACTTTGCAAAAATTCTATCTTTCTTTTGTTAAAATTATTTTCACGATAGAAGTTTTCCTGTGTTTCCAATTCTGAATTTGAAGAAATTTCGCCCGTCACTTTTTCCGAGGTCAAACGTAAAACAGGTAAACTCAAAAACAATTTATCATCAATATTAACATTCTCAAGATTGGCGTAAAGCATCATTTTCAGCAAGCCGTCTTTGATATCGCCAACACTCGGAAGTTTTCCGCTTTTGCTATGTTTTGACTCGATTAATAACAGGTTTCCGTCTTTTATCAAGACTTCATCAACCGTAAAAAAATATTTCCCGCCCAGGTAATTTGTAATTGTAATTTTGGCTTTTGTTTGTGTAGCAAGAATCTCTTTCGGCTGAATCGTCAAAAACTCTCTTGATTGTGCTGATTGAGCTTTCAATCTTGAGCTTTCCATAAAATCGGACAGATTTTCAGAAATAGATTCTGCAAAAGAATTTAAACCTCTTTCACTATGAAAAGATACATTTGTTTTCTCAGAGATTCTTTTATAAGAAATTCGTGCTTTTTCCAAAACCGACGAAATGCTTTTCAGTTCTTTCAAATTCCAATGCAACGCCGAGCTGTGATAACTGGAAATTTCTTCGATCTTTGTTACCACAAAATCATTATCGAACCTTTGATTTGTAATTTTCCCCACACGCGAACGATGTTTTTCTGCCGTTTCGTAATAAGCCAAAATTACATAAACATCCAATAAACTCATCAAGGAAACCGTATCCCACTGTAAAAAATCCCTATCGCCCGCAATTCCTTCATCTTTAACAACGGGAATGACAGTAATTCGTTTTGAAACAGAAAAAGTAATGTAAACCCTTTCGTATGGATATGAGCGTGTGCGTTTTGGCGAAACCCATTTACTTAACCCAAAACGATTTTGTCCAAATAAAACCAGACTTGAAGATTTAGCGGAATTTATATCAAATTCGTCAAACAAAACTTCGTTTAAATGACATTTTAATATTGGTTTGTATTTTATACCTTCGACGATTTGTGCTTTTATTTCCATCTATTTTGCAGTTTCCGTATGTTCCGGAATTACCGTGAATCTGTTTTTTCCTGCCTGCGCACCAAACCAAATTAGTTAAATCCTGATTACTGGTCTGTTTTATCAGCAATCTGCCGAAAAATTCAGAGACGCATTTTTTTGAGAATTTCCTGAAAACGCCGTTCGCCGCGCAGTTCGTCGAAAATTTGTTCGATATTCATAACGATCATCAAACTGTCGCGTTCCTCAAATCCCTTTTCGAGTTCGTCCAATGCCTTTTCATTTTCGGACAGCGCTGCAAAGCTTCGCGCCATCACATATCTCGAAACATGCTGTTTTTTGGCGATTTCGGAAATTTCCGCAAAGGCTTTTGCGGCTTCGGCTTTTTGTCCGTCTTTGGAAAGCGCGTAGATTAACGCCGAAATAAAATATGTGCTTCTGCCCGATTCGGCAATCGCTTTTTTGTATTCGGGAATGGATTTTTTGTACAGTTTTTTTCCGTCGTAACATCTGCCCAAATAATATAAAGCCAGCGGAAAATCTTGATCCAATTCGAGCGCCGGTTTTAATTTTTCAATTGCCTGATCATACCGGCGCGCCGCTAAATACGGGAAAGCCCGCGCCGTATTGGTCGAAAGCGATAACGGATCGAGTTCAAACGCTTTTTCGATTTCCGCGATGCTTTCTTCGGTTCTTCCGGTAAAGGCAAGAAATTCACCGTACCATTGATGCGCCGTGGCGTAATTCGTATTGGCGAAAATCGCCCGTTTGAATTCGCTTTCCGCGCCTTCCCAATCGAATTCGGATTGTTCTTTATACATTGCCAGAGCCGTATGCGCTTCGGCGAGATTTTCGTCCAAGCCGAGAGCTTTTTCCGCGGCTTGCCTGGCTTTCGGAAAAGCATCTTTTTCCTGATATGGGCTGTAGGTATGCAGCAAAACAAAAGTTTCGGCTAAACCCGCGTAGGCAAGCGCGTAATTTTCGTCACTGGCGATTGCCTGTTCGTAAAAAGCGATACTTTTTCGCAAATCCTCGCTGCTTCGATTATTCCAAAAAAAACGTCCTTTATTGTAAAGCTGATAGGCTTCGATATTTTCCGTGTAGCGGCGTTTTAATTTGTCGCGTTCTTCGGGTTTTAATTCCAGAAGAAGCGAATTGGCAACTTTTTCAGAAATGGAGTCTTGAAGTGCAAAAATATCTTTCTCCGGCTCATCAAAATCTTCCGCCCAGAGCAGCGCGCCGTCATTTACGCGAAAAAGACGCACCGAAACCCGAATTCGCCCGTCCGCCCTTTGAATATTCCCGTCTAAAACCGCGTCGACGTTGATTTCCCGCCCGACCTTTGCCGCTTCCGGCGTCGTCTCGGCGTAACGAACGACCGTGCTTGTCTGGCGCACAACGATGCTTTTTATTTGACTTAATTTTGTGATGACGGCATTCGCCATCCCGACTCCGAGAAGTTTGTGGTCTTCGCCCGAATCGATGTTTTTAAAAGGCAAAACGGCAATTGCTTTTATTTCTTTGGCTGATGATGGTTGGAAAATATTTGTTTTCGATCCATTCCAAAAAAAGTAAATGCCGGTTAACAAAAGAATTGTCAAAATTGCGGCAAAAGCCGGTAAAAAGGCTTTTCGATCATTTGATCTTGGATTCGCCGCCGTCTCGCCGGAGTTTTTATCGAAAATCTCTTCAATCAAAGCGGCTTGTTTGATCACCCGATCTTTACTGGATTTATGAATTTGGGCGACAAACCGATAACCTTTGCCGGTTTCCGTCACGATAAAACGATGCTGGTTCGGATTTTCGCCGAGAATTTTTCTCAAAACCGAAATTGTTTGCGTCAGATTGGCTTCTTCAACATTGGTATTACTCCAAACCTCCGCCATCAATTGATCTTTGGTCACGAGTTTTCCGCTGTTTTCAATCAACAACAACAGAATTTCAAAGGCTTTGCGAGTCAGCGAAACCGGTTCGCCCGCGGGCAGACGCAGGAGCAGTTTTCTTGAAGCATCAAGTTGGAAATCTTCAAAAAAGTAATTTTTTTCACCCGACTGATCGCTCATTTCAGAAAACCTTAGAAAATTTTAGAAAATTTGAGCCGTTATTTGAGGATATTTTATCAGGTTTTGTGCCCAAATCTAATTGTTGGCACGATTTTAACAATGCAGGGCGAAAACGTTGGAAGAAAAATCACCGGTAAAAATCTATCTTCGAAACTCGTTAAATAAAATCGCCTGTCCACAAAATTGCATCGCGAACCGGCAGTGAATATTTAGGAGGATCTATGAGTTTTAATATTATGGCTAGAGGAATCGGGTATGATCTGAAACCTTTCTATTACAAAAAGGAAGATAATCTTGACGGCGATTCGTTTGCGCTCGTTGAAATACTTTCGTCAATCAGTCCACAGTTCTCTGAGAAAGGAATCAAGAAAACAATCAAAGAAACAATCAAAGAAACAGCAAAAGATAATGCCGAAGATAAAGCCAGAGAA
>CADEFG010000138.1 GCA_902826505.1 uncultured Acidobacteriota bacterium | reverse complement strand
CGGCGCGATCGCAAAGGAATTCACTGCTCAAACCCTAAAGCCGGAAACTTCATATCAGGAAACGACCGTCAGCGCGGACGAAAAATATCTGATCGCCAAACGCACCGACCGCATCTTTGTCTGGGACATCGACGGCGACGGCACGCCGCGTTTTGAAATCTTCAATCCGAACCCGAAAGGCGATTTAGGTTTCAAGGAAATCCGCGATCTGAAATATATCGTCGTCAAATTTGGCGAAGAGCTTCGGATTTACGACATCGCCGGCAACGGCACGCATAAGTTACAGCTTTCGCCGCAAAATCCGAAAGAAGATTTTGCTCTTCGGCAAATCATCAAGGACAGATTTATCGTCGTTAAAGCTGACAGCAAACTCCGGGTTTACGACACGCTAAACGCGCCGTCTGCGCTGAAATTCGAACTCGCTTCAAACAATCCGAAAGATACCGTGGAATTTCAAGGCTCGACCAAAGACGGAAAATATCTGGTCGTTCGCGACGATTGGAAAGTTTCGCTGATCGAAGCGGCGGGCGACGGAAAACCGGTCTACGAAATTGTCCGCCAAAGCGAAAAAGAACGATTTCCGACGGTCAAAATTATCGACGACAAAAATCTTCTGGTCGTCGCCCGCGTCAATCGCAGCGAGAAAAAAGAGCCGAAAACCGAATTTTACGACATCGCCACCGGAAAGATCGTTTTCGACTCGGCGTTTGAAGCCGGTTACGGGATGCAGTTTACACCGGACGGTAAATTTATCTATCAAACCGATCTGGGTTCTTTCTCCGTTTGGAATATTGCCGCCCGCCGGTTACTTCAAATTAGTCTTGCAGTTTACACTCCGGAAACCAAACAAGAACCAGGCTATACAAATTACTTGGAAATGCCGAGTAACAGGGAATATGCCGATTTTAGTCCTGATTACCGCTATATCCTGCGTCACGGCGACGATGTCACGGCGGTTTACGAAACGGAAACCGGCAACCAGGTGCAGACGCTTTTTGATCCGGTCAAAGTAAAATACGATAAACAAAACAAAGTCAAAAAAAGCGGTCTCGGCGATGCGGGTTGGGCAAATAACGGGAAATATGTCTATGCTTTTGAAGCTTGGGGAATTCTCAGCAGTACGAACACGGTCAGTTTTTGGGAAGTAAAAAAATAAATCTTAAAATTTTTGCAAGAAAGATTTTTTGCTCCGTTCTAAAACACATCAGGCAGTAAGCCTTAAAATTTTTAGAACGGAGTTTTTTTATATGGCTAAATTCGATAATCCGCTGAATAATTTACGCATTGCGAGTCCGTGTTCGCAGGACTGGAACGCAATGATCGGTGATGACCGCAAACGCTACTGCGGCGAGTGCAAATTGAATGTCTTTAATCTTTCGGGAATGTCGCAGTCGGAAGCCGAAAATCTGGTAATGAACGCCGAAGGTCGGCTTTGCGTCCGATTTTTCAAACGCGCCGACGGCAGCGTGCTCACGCAGGATTGTCCGGTCGGCTGGGCAAAAGTTAAACAACGGACACAGATCTATGTCACCGCGCTGGCTTCTTTGATCTTCAGCTTTTTCGGGGCGATCGGTTTGGTGACGGCTTTCAATAAATCAAAAGATTTGAGCTTCAAGCTTCCGATTCCGTTTTTTACACCGACGCCCGAACCGCATATAATGGGCGGCATTTCGCCTTCGACACCGACTCCGACACCAAAACAAACGCCGAAAGCGACGCCGAAACCGCCGCTGATGGGCAAAATCGCGACGCCGAAAAATACCCCGGAAATGATGATGGGCGATGTTGCGGTCAGAAAAAATTAGTCGAACCAAGATTTGACGGATGATGAACGATTTCGCTGTTCAGTCTCCAAGCAATCATTCGTCAAACCGCACGGCGAAACTTTGAGCCAATAAAAAAAACGGCAAAAAGTTTCGCCGTTTTTTTATTGAATTTTAGCCTTTGAACTATTGTTTGACAAAATAACCTTGCCGCGCCCGGACTTTGAAACTCTGCGGGTTATTCAAACCAACCTTCAAATTTACATAACGGTTCGCCGCAAAATCAGCTTCCGAGTAATATTGGACAAGATACTGTGCGCGCAGCTCGTTGGCGAGCTGGCGGAAAATCGTCGTCAAAGTTTCCTGATTTTTCTTCAAATTATAGGAATTTTGCAAATTATCTTTTGAAGTAACCTGTTGGAATTTCGGTAAAAACGCCGTTCCGCCCGTCTGAACCGCGAATTTTTCGAGGTTAGATTGTCCGAATTGCGTGGCTTTATTAAGCTGATATGAATTTCCTGCCGGATTTATGGAATAAAAGACCGTGTCGGCATTTTGCAGCGATTTCAAAACGCGGTTTTGTTCCCGCGTGCTGGCTTCATTGCGGTTGGTCACGGTCAGTTGATACAAACTTTTCGAATCAAGCGTGTCAATCTTTTTACCGAGTTTTTTAAAACCCGCATCCATTGCATTTCTGATCCCTTCGCTGTAGGTATCTTCGCCGTCGGAAATTACGACGATCACCCGCCGCGTGCCTGCCGGTGCATTTTTCTCAAGATAATCGGCGGCAATTCTGACCGTATCGTAAAACGCCGTAAATTGTTTGGTCGGCTGAATGGTTTTGATCGAAATCGCGGATTTTGCGCTGCCGTCACGCGGTTGAAGTAAAACCGGACGTTCACCGATCGTAAAGATCGTCGCGCGGTCTTCGGGACGCATTACTTCCTGCAAAAACTTCGCGGCGGTTTCCTGTTCGAATTGGAACATCGCGTCGGTGCTTGCCGAAACGTCAAATAAAATAGCGATCTCAAGCGGAACTTTTTCGGCGTCGGAAACTCTTTCAATTTGCTGAGCACGATTTTCTTCTGAAACAAAAAAATCTTTTGCCGTCAAACCGAGAACCGGCTGACCGCTTGTATCGGTAATCGAAACCGGCACAACGACAAGACGCGACGAAACTTTGATCGGTTCATTATCTTCTTCGACCGGCGGTGTCGGCGTCGGAGTTTGCGCGTAAATTGAAAACGTAAAAATCGTAATTATGGCGACAAGATAAAAAATTTGCGGCGGCTTTAGGTATTTCATATTTCAAAATATTAGTTGCTGAATGTCTTAACTTCAGTTTGCTTGTTTTTAAAATTTGCAATCTAAAGCAAAAATTTGAGGGCAAAAGGTGAAACGAACTGCGTCGTTTCACCTTGATTTGCCCTCTTTTATTCAAAAAATAATTATTGTTGGTCGTTGCTTGTCGGTGTATCGGTTGTCGTATTCGGACGAACCTCAACGTTTTGATTCAAACCACGGCTGACCAGAAGTTTAACTTCAACCCGGCGGTTTTGCTCGCGACCTTCGCGGGTCGAGTTGTCGGCAACTGCTTGCAGTTCGCCAAAACCATACGATGTGCCGATTCGGCGAAGCGGAACATTGTGTGTTTCAACCAAGTAATCGATTACGGCTTGGGCGCGTCGTTGGCTCAAAGCCTTGTTTTTCGCAACACTGCCGTCCGCCGAAGCAAAACCAGTGATTTCGATCGTGTAGCCTTTAAGCTGCATTGCCGCTTGCGCAACTTGATCGAGTTGTGTCTTGGCATCAGGCGAAAGAACGGCGCTGTTCAATTTGAAATTAACGGTCGTTGCCGATTGAACGACATAGTCGTCTAAAGACGTAATCCGTTGATTCGTCGCATTAACACCGGCAATCGCGGCATCGGCTGTTTCCTGAGCGGCTTTCGCACCGCCGCGCGCGGCATTTGAAATCGCGACCAATTCATCAATTTGTCCTGAAAGACGTTGTTGATTTTCTTCGGTTTGGGTCAAACGATTTTCGGTCGGTGTGACGCGGCTGTCAATTGACTGTGCAACGCGGAAATCGTCTTTGCCAAAACGAACCTTGTTAGCCATCAAGCTGCCCGAACTGTCGCCGCGACCTTCGACTTCCAAATTCAAACCACGAACGATCTGGCTCGACGCGATCTTATCGCCGCCGCCGAAAAATCCGCCTTTAGTTTTGATGCTCGTGTTCGGGTCGATCATAACTCTCGTATTAACGCCCGTGCCGTCCTTGACGACAAAGCTTGTGTCATCTTTCGCGACCACGACACCTTTAATCTTGTATTTCTGTCCGCTCGTTAAACTGCGAACCTGCGCGTCATCTTGCGCGAAAACACCAACTGCACCAATTAAAACTGCTAACATCAAAGCAGAAAATTTTTTCAACATAACTTTACTCCTCATTCTTACTATTTGGATTCAAATCTTAAATTACAGAATATAAAAGCAGATTTTTTGACGTTCTGAAAGCGGCTTTAGTTGTCGGAAACTTTGATAATTTTTGATTTCCCAAAAATTTTTTTTCAACACCACTTAAAATCTTTGCATATTCCGCGATAATAATTCAACATAAATCTGCACAAACAATTATCGTGCCAAACCGCAATATACCGTCGTTTTCTATCTTCAAACCTATAAAACAGGACATTTTGCGTAAAAATTGGCAATCATCAAACTCCATCACAGGGAGTGTCCTGTTTGCGAACACTTTAAAAAACCCGCATTCAATCTGTTCGAGAATATCTCTAAAGACAATCATCAAGATAAACTCTGTATTTTCAGTAGTTTCTAAAATAATCGGGAGCGCAAATAATCTCAAAAAATACTGACTATTCGATATGTTATCGGCAGAGTTTTTGAAAAGTTTCTTGAAAACTTAAAAAGTTTATAAAAAAAGTAAACCGTCAGACAAAAATGTCTGACGGTTTACTTTTCCCTGACTGTAATGATTAGAGAGAAAACTGTATGGTTTCGATATAATCTTTCATAAACGAAAGAAATTTTTCGGCATCTGCGCCATCGACAATGCGGTGGTCGTAGGTCAAAGCAAAATACGCCATCTGACGAATCGCAATATAATCGTCGCCGTCGGGCGTGGTCAACACCTTCGGGCGTTTTTCGATCGTTCCGACACAAAGGATCGCAACCTGCGGCTGATTGATGATCGGCGTGCCGAAAAGTCCGCCGAAAACGCCCGGATTCGTGATCGTAAAAGTTCCGCCCGCCACTTCGTCGGGCAGCAGTTTTTTTGTCCGGGCGCGGTCAGCCAGATCATTTGCCGCGAGCGCCAGTCCCGAAAGCGAAAGCTGATCGGCGCGTTTTATGACCGGCACGATCAAGCCCCAATCGAGCGCGACCGCCATTCCGAGATTGATGTCGCCTTTATAAATGATGTTGTCGCCCGAAACTTGCGAATTAACGACCGGGAATTTACGTAAAGCCTGCGTGACGGCTTGGAAAATAAAAGGCATGAACGAGAGCTTCGTGCCGTAGCGCGTCTGAAATTCCGCTTTATTCTTTTCGCGGAATTTGGCGACATTTGTCATATCAAATTCATAAACGCTCGTTACGTGCGCCGATGTTTGTTTTGAAAAAGTCATATGTTCCGCAATTTTCTTGCGCATCACGGACATCGGTTCAACCCGGTCGCCGGTGACGGTCGAAACCGGTGGAGCAGAAAATTCGACCTTTGGCGCGAGCGGCGAAATTTGCGGCGCTGAAACCGGTGCCAGTTTCGGCGCAGTGGTTTTGCCGACCAGCAAATCTTGCGGACGAAGCGCGGCACCGGTTTCGATAAAATTCAAAATGTCTTTTTTCGTCACCCGTCCGCTCATTCCCGTGCCCGAAATCCGCGAAATATCCACGCCATGTTCCTTGGCAATATTGCGGACGAGCGGCGAAGATTTCGTGCGGCGTAAATCTTCAACGCTTGATTGCCCGTTGTCCGTTGTCCGTTGTCCGTTGCCGGCGGCGGCTACCGCAAATTTAACTTCCGGCTCTTCGACTTTTGACTCATCGACGATTTTCGGAGTTTCGGCAACCGGCTGACTCGCAGTTTGCGGAGCAGAACTTGAAACCGCGACCGCGCCTTCCGCGCCGACCAGCGCAACAACCGAACCGACTTCGACGGTTTCGCCTTCATTTGCGCGAATTTCAAGAAGTGTGCCCGCCGCCGGACTCGGCACTTCGGCATCAACCTTGTCGGTCGAGATCTCGAGCAGCGGCTCGTCCTTTTCGATTTTATCGCCGACCGCCTTGAGCCATTTCGAGACTGTTCCTTCCGTAATTGATTCGCCCATTTGCGGCATTACAACCTCGGTCGCGTCGCTCGATTGCGGATTTGAAACGGCGGGCTGCGGACTTGGTTCAGCCGCGCTTGCCGCTATCGTTTGCGCAATTTCAACAACCGGCTCAGGCTCAACTTCTTCGACCGGCGGTTTTGCTTCTTCAACCGGTTGACGGCTGACTGCTGGCTGCTGGCTGCTGACGGCTGCGCCGCTTTCTTCGCCGATCACCGCGACGACGCTGCCGACTTCGACCGTTTCGCCTTCCTGCGCTTTGATTTCCAAAAGAACGCCCGCGCCCGGACTCGGCACTTCGGCATCAACTTTATCGGTTGAGATTTCCAAAATCGGTTCGTCTTTTTCGATCTTATCGCCGACTGCCTTGAGCCATTTCGAGACTGTTCCTTCCGTAATTGATTCGCCCATTTGCGGCATCACAACTTCTACGCTCATATAATCTCCGTTTTATAAATAATTATTGAATAAAAATATCAAATAAATAGAATACAAGAAAAGACCGGTAAAAGTGAAAAGGTGGAAAAGAGTAAATTCGCAATGCGGTATTTGCAGCATAAATTTGTTAAACTGCGCCAGTTGTATCAAGATTTCTAAAATTATAAAATTGTGCCGAGAATCGAAATTGAAGTTGAAATAAACGCCCCGGTCGAAAGAGTTTTCGATCTTGCCAGATGTATCGACCTGCACGAAGAAACGATGGCGAAAACCGGTGAAAAAGCGGTTGGCGGCGTCACAAAAGGCTTGATAAATCAGGGCGAAACCGTCACCTGGCAAGCGACGCATTTCGGCATCAGACAAAAACTGACGTCAAAAATCATCGAGTATAATCGTCCGTTTCACTTTCGGGATATAATGCTCAAAGGCGCTTTCAAACGCTTTACGCACGACCATTTTTTCACCTCGAACGGCGCGAACATTTTGATGAAAGATGTCTTCGATTACGATTCGCCGTTCTGGATTTTAGGAAAAATCGCCGACGCGCTCTTTTTGGAAAACTATATGAAAAATTTGCTCACGGAAAGAAATCTGCTCATCAAAAAAATCGCCGAAAGCGAGGACTGGCGAAAGTTTCTTGTTTGAGTTTTAATTTTGGAGCGATTTGTAATTTCTAATCATTCAAATCTGAAATAAATCTCCAAAATTATTTACCGCGTGCGGCAGAGCGGAGAACTTTTCAGTTTTGCTTGAACCTGACGGTAAATTTCGTTTCTCTCTTCAAGAGTGCGCGGTATTCTTTCAATGGTGGCTTTCGGCACGGCATTTTTTTCCAACAAAGTCTGAAAAACGCTGACCGCCAGATCGCCGATCCGCAATTTTATTTCCTTATTCTGCAAATAACTTTCGGGAGCATTTCTTTCGTCCAAGATCAGCCGCGAGACGGGCAAAAGAATCCGGCAGTTTGTAAAACCGCGCAAGTCTCCCAAAAGAAATTCGAGCGTTTCGGTTTCGTTCTTTAAGACGCCTTCAAAATCCGCCAGCACCGATTTTTCAGCGCCCGCGTCGGCGGCTTCGGCAAGCGCGTAGTCAACATTCCGCAACTGTGATCTTCTTTCATCGGCGGTCAATCCAGATTGAAATGAGTTTTGCCGCAGTTCTTCGAGAAACTGTTTTGCCCGCGCGTTTTGCGGCGCAGCACAGCCTAAAATATAAATTTCGTCATCGGCGGCGTCATTCTTCAAAGACTTTATCCGTTT
Organism: uncultured Acidobacteriota bacterium; assembly: GCA_902826505.1. Classification (GTDB taxonomy): domain Bacteria; phylum Acidobacteriota; class Blastocatellia; order Pyrinomonadales; family Pyrinomonadaceae; genus JAFDVJ01. Next base: position 1,854 of record CADEFG010000138.1, on the reverse strand, counting down.
TATCAAGGCATTTGTGAGCGCTTTGGATTTGATCCGCCGATATTGACGGCAAGGATAATAAGAGGCATAACGAAGTGCGTTGGTCTTGAGCGGATACATTTCGATCTGTTTCAAAAAAAGCGGCAAACGGTTTGAAAAAAGAAAATAGCCGAGAAATTCCGTTAAAAGGTCGCGAATATTCGGATCGCGATCGAATATGTATTTTTTCAGCACCGGAAAAGCTTCGAGACAACTGATCAGCTCGCCTTTGCTTTCGATGACGGGCGTTTCGCCTTTGCGGTATTTCTCGATGTCGGCGACAATTTCTTTCCGACTGATTTGACGCGTTTTTGTCCTGCATTTATGCGGAAATTCGGCGGTTTGTTCGCCCAAAACGATCGACGAAAAACTCAGCAAAAACAAAACAGCTAAGAAAAAAGCGATTTTTTTAGGCAAAATTTTTGGCTTCATAATGATTCGCGCGTTTTTGCCTGAATTATTTTGATCGCTTTTTCGACCTCGTAGATCGAATCCGTCAGCACGACTTTTTCGCCTTTCTTTTTGCGGAGCTCGTAACTGAACTTGCCCTTTTTGCCGGTTGATTCGACCGCTTCGATCTCGTCCCAACGCGCCGTGAATTTTCGATACGTCATTCCGTTTTCGTAAATTTTGAGAATGTTTTTACGCATCATCAGCCAGCCGAACATCGTCAAAAGATAAACGACCAGAAACGCCGTCGAGAGAAAAAAATATATAAAGTTCGGGCGAATCGAAAAGACCGCGAGCATTGCCAGAAAAAAGACGAACGACAAAACGGCGACAATCACCGCGCGTTGCAAAAAAGCGGGCGCGATCGCGTAAACGCGGACAAGTTTTCCTAAATTCGGTGCAGGTTTCATCTAAGACAGTGTTCTATTGCTTCGCCAAGTTCAAAGACAATGACAGAATTTCACTTTATTATTTGACGAATATTTTTAGACTTCCGCCGTCGTCGGGTCAATGATCGTTTTAACTTCCGAGATTTTATTCGCCGGAAAACCGCCCTGTCGCGCGTGTTCGCGGATCATTTCCTCGTTCGGCGCGATATACACGCAGTAAACCTTGTCGCCCGTCACATAGCTTTGCACCCATTGAATCTGCGTTCCCAGATTATTCAGCACATTGCACGAAGTTTGCGAAATGGATTGCAATTCTTCGGCTGAAAGATTTCCCGCGCCCGGAATTTCACGTTCGATAACATATTTCGGCATCTCAGTTTTTCCCCTTTTTGAAATTATTTTAACGCAAAATCTGTTTAATTACTTACAATCAGGACATTCGACGACTTTAACTTCCGCTGTCTTCGTTATCCCGCAAATTCCGCAACCGTCGTCAACGCCGACCGTGATCGTATAAGTTCCCGGTCTGACGCCCGATAAATCCCAGACGACTTTCGCGCCTTGACCGATTATTTTCCCGCCTGAAACTCTGTAATTGTAAGTCAAAACACCAGTTTCGGGATCAATTGCTTCGGTTAAAATTTCGATCGTTCGTTTGGCGTCCGAACAGATATTCGAATTTGCCGGACAGTTTGCCGTAATTTCGGTTTGGCTTAATAAAATATTTGTGACGTTTGCAGGTAGATCGGGAACTTCCGGTTGTCTTCTTCTTGGTCTGACAGTGAAGCCCGATAAAATAAAGCCATTTAAACCAACAAGCGGCTTTGTAATTCCCGACAGATAATCCGTTTTCGACGTGTCGCGCACGAGATGCGGAAATTTTTCGCCGCCCGTATAGTTTATGTTAAAAGTATTCGTGACGCTTCCGTTTGCGGCTTCGATCTTGATCGAGGTCGCGACGCTTTTGGTCGCCGCGACCGTTTTGCTCAAAGTGTCG
>CADEFG010000137.1 GCA_902826505.1 uncultured Acidobacteriota bacterium | reverse complement strand
AACGCCGAAAGTAATCAAAAGCGCGGCAAATAAAAAGCGGCTGCCTTGGACGATTTTTCGTAAGAAATCGTTTTCGAATTCGGCTGGCTCGGTCAAATTTCCGGCAAACATCAAACAGGTCGCGGCAATCGCCACGTCTTGCAAAGCCCGTGTCCAATCATTTGCCGCCGGCGTGCCCGCTAGCTTCGGAATGTGAATCAGCAAAATAAAAATAACGAGCATCGCGGCGAGCAAGGCGGCGGCAAGCGGCGCTTTTCGATTAAGGATCAAGCTCAGACCGGCGGCAAACATCGCCGCACCGGTCAAATAAGCCCAGAATATTCGCGCCGGAAAATAAGCCGGCACGAGACCGGCGACAAAATCGGCATACATAAAATGCTGGATGCCGAAAACGATCCACGGAACGGCAAACAAAATTTGAAGAATCCGACCTGAACTTTTCATCATAGTAAACGCTGTTTCACCGGTTAATTGTTAAATCCGAAAGAATTACCGGTGTTTTTATGTAACTGATTCCGGCTTGTCGCCACCAGCCGCAACCTCGCTCGCGCAAGTTATTTATTTTTAACTAAGCTTTTGCGTGGTTTCCGGCAGCGACATTTTTTAACGATCGGAAAATAAGTTTTAACTAAATCCGGTCTTAAAACAAGAGCCAATTTTTTTAAACTCGTCCAGACCAATTGACCGGATCGAAAATTCCCGGAGATGACCGATTTTTTTATCTTTGTGCTTTGTGGCAAAATTTAGCTGTGGCTTCGCTTTCCGAAAAGATCAAACAAAAAGCGTTTGCGATCGGTTTTCACAAAATCGGGATCGTGCGCGCCGTGCCGCTCAAAGAAGAAGAAACGCATTTGCGCGCGTGGCTCGCCGAAAATTATCACGGCGAGATGCGCTGGATCGAACGCGAACCCGAAAAACGCGCCGATCCGAACCTTCTTTTTCCCGCCGCCAAATCGGTCATCGTCGTCGCGCTCAACTATTTCACCGCGCATGACCACGAAGAAAACGCTGCACAAGGCAAAGTTTCGCGCTATGCGTGGGGCGACGATTATCACGATGTTTTAAAGGAAAAGCTCCGCGAGCTTTTAGCGTTTATCAAATCTGAAAACGAAACCGCCGAGGGCAAAATCTATGTTGATACCGCGCCCGTGATGGATAAGGTTTGGGCGGCGCGCGCCGGTTTGGGCTGGATCGGCAAACATTCGAACTTGATCACGAAAGAATACGGTTCGTGGGTTTTTCTGGGCGAGATTTTATTGAATTTAGAGCTTGAATACGAGACTGAAATCGTTCCCGACCACTGCGGAACCTGCACGGCTTGTCTCGATGCCTGCCCGACCGGCGCGATCGTCGAGCCTTTCGTCGTCGATTCACGAAAATGCTTGTCTTATGTTACAATCGAACTTCGTGCCCCGGATTTCCCCGAAAATATTGTCAAAGATTTGAACGGCTGGCTTTACGGCTGTGATATTTGTCAGGACGTTTGTCCCTGGAATCGTTTTGAAAAGCCGACCGAAGAAAAAAGGTTCGAGCCGCGCGCGGGAAACGTGACGGCGGATTTGGACGAGATCCTCTCGCTTTCGCCCGAAAAATACGCCGAAAAATTTCGCCGCAGCGCGATGAAACGAACAAAACTTGCGGGGCTGCAAAGAAATGCGCGGGCTTTGAAAAAAAGCCGCCAAAAATAACGGAGAGAAAAATGTTTTTAAGAATTACCAAAAAATTTTCACGTCCCGTACGCGGATTTATCATCGCTTTTTTCATGGTTTTCGCGCCGGTTTTGATCACCACGACGGTTGAAAGCGCGCAGAGAAAAAACGCCAAGCCGACACCGACACCGAAGAAAAAAGCGACGCCGACGCCCAAGAAAAATTCGCAGGCGAAAGTCAAACCGACCCCGAAAAAAACTACGGCGACCGTTTCGAAATCGAAGACGACGACCAAAAATGCGGCGCAAACCGCGTCGAAAAATAAAACCGCGTCGAAAAAGAACGAAAAAAATACGACCGCGAAAACCAATCAGAAAACCGGCGATAAAAACAAAAACTCAAGAACGACCGATAAAAACAAAAATTCCAAACAAACCTTCGCCGCGAATAATAAAACCGCGTCGAAAAACAATAAAAATACGAAAGCCGCCGATAAAAATAAAAACTCGTCGACTAAAAACACAAAGCTGACGACTGCCGATAAAAATAAAACAAAGTCGACGGCGACAAAAAATACTAAACCGGTTGTTGCGAAAACGACGACTCGAACCCGACCGAAAAACACGGTCGAGACAAGTTCGAAAAACGGAAATCCAGATAAAACGACCGATAAAACGGTTGAAAAACCAACCGAAACGACTTCTGCCGAGCTTCCGCAGATCATTGTCACGACGTTTTCCGTGCCCGTCAGAAGTCAGGCAAAATCGGACGCGCCGGCGCTTTCAAACGTCCGGCTCGGGACGGTTTTGCGCGTCACGGAAAAAAATCCGGCGTGGTATAAAGTTCAATATTCGGCGGGCGGAAGAACTTCGAGCGGCTGGGTTTCGGCAAATTCCGTCAATGATCTGAACGCCTCGGGCAAAAAGGAAATTTATCATCAGATCGTCGAAAGAAACTATAAATCGCAGATGGATTTTGCGTCCGCAACCGAGATTTACGAATTTTTATCGAATGTTGACGGCGAGCTCGACAGCTCCGACCAGTCGGCGGAAATGGGATTAAAACGACTGCTCGCGCTGCGTTCCGCCGTCAAAACGATCCCGGTCGATAAGAAAGAATCTTCGCCATACCGGGAATTTCTCAAATCGCAGGAAAAAGAGCTTGTTTACAGCGAGCCTTCGGGCGAATGGCTCGTCGTTTCGAATCAGTTTTGGAATTTGCACACCAAATATAAAAAATCCGGCATTTCCGATTCGATCGCCTGGGAAGCCGCCAACAATCCGCTGCCGGGCGAATGCGAAGGTTATGTCAATTGTTATCTGTTCGATATGCGGATGCGCTTCGGCGAATATTTAAATCTGCATCCGAACGGCAAAAAATCGGCGGAAGCCTTAAAAAATCTGACCGATTATCTGTCGCCGATCGTCGCCGACGCGGCGCCGAAAAAGATTTACAACGGACCTTCGGACGTAACCGATCGCGCTGAATTCAACAATCTGATCGCCGAGCTGCGCACCATCGTCGCGCGTCTGCCGTTTGTCGAAAAAGAAAAAACACTTCAACAACTCAGGACAATTGCCGAAGCCTACAGATAGTAGAAAACGGAAAAAGGAAAACGGAAAATGAGAGGCAAAAATCCTGATTTTGCGCTTTCCGTTTTCCTTTTTCCGTTTTCGCGGCTTTTCAATCCAGAATCTAAAATCTAAAATCTAAAATATGCTAGCAGATTCATACGGCAGAATTATTCGTGATTTACGCGTCAGCTTGACCGACCGCTGTAATTTCCGGTGTTTTTATTGTCTGCCGAACGGCGAACCGCCGCTCGCCCGCAAAGAAACGATTCTGACCTTTGAAGAGATCGTCGAAATCTGCGAGATTTTTGTGTCGCTTGGAATCGAAAAAATCCGCTTGACCGGCGGCGAACCGCTTTTGCGGAAAGACATCGAAAAACTTGTCGCAAAAATTGCGGAATTAAAAACCACCAATCTTGACGAACAACCAAAAACCAAAAAACAAAAACCTGCGTTAAAGGATCTGGCTTTAACGACCAACGGATTTTCGCTCGAAAAACGCGCCGCAAATCTCAAAAAAGCCGGGCTCGACCGCGTGACGATCTCGCTCGATTCGCTGAAAAAGGAAAACTTCAAACGCATGACGGGCGTCGATAAATTGGACGAGGTTTTGGCGGCGATCGAAGCGGCGAAACGCGCGCGGCTCGAACCGATTCGCATCAACGCCGTGCTGGTGCGCGGCTGGAACGATGACGAGATCGTTGGGCTCGCGAGCTTTGCGCGTGAAAATGCGCTTTCGATGCGGTTTATCGAATATATGCCGCTCGATTCGGCGCACGAATGGGACAAAGGTCTGGTCGTTGCGGGCAGGGAAGTTTACCGGAAGATCAACGAGGTGTTTCCGCTCAAATTAAAGGAAACTTCGCGCGGCAGCGAAACGGCTTGGAAATATTCGTTTGCCGACGGCGCGCGCGGCGAGATCGGGATCATCGCGCCGGTCACGGAAATGTTTTGCGGAGCGTGCTCGCGGATTCGTTTAACGGCGGACGGGCAAATCCGCACGTGTCTTTTTTCGACCGGAGAACATAATTTACGCGATCAATTGCGGAGCGGCGCGAGCCGTCCGGAAATTGTCGATTTTATCAAAGCCGTTGTCATGAAAAAAGAACCGCGTCATTTCATCAACGATAAAAATTTTGCGTCCGCGTCGCGCTCGATGAGCTTTATCGGTGGTTAAACTTCTTTTCATCGAAGGTCTGGAACTGGATTTTTTCAATCCGCGCAGCCTCGTTGTATTTATCTCGATTCTGCAAGGCGCGATCTTCGCCGCGCTTCTCATTGCGCGATATTTCAAACATCGAAAAACGGCTGACGTCTGGCTTGCCGCGCTTTTAATTCTGCTTTGCGCGAGTTTGATCACGCCGCTCATCGGTTTTGCGAACGTTTACGACCGCAATCAATGGCTGACCTTTTTTCCCTTTGCCATTTCCTATGGCGCGGGCGTTTGCATCTGGTTTTATGTCGCCGGTCTGACCAATTCAAAACACGGATTTTCGCGCCGGGATTTGCTTTTATTTATCCCGTCCGCCGTTTACGTCGCGTTTCGTTTGATTCTTTTCGCGAAAAATCTGGAGTTTAAGGACTGGTTCAACACGAATTTTTATCGTCCGCTGGTTAGTCCTTTTGTGTTTGTGACCGAATTTTTGTGGAATGTCGCGTTTCTTTATTTTTCCATCAGCCATTACCGAAAATATCGTGTCTGGCTTGATGAAAATTTCTCGGACACCGAAAAGCTCAAGTTCGATTGGCTCCGGAATTTTCTTTATATTTTTACATTTGTCTTTATTTTAGGCGCGGTTTTCGATTTTACGAACAGTTTTCTTTTCAAACTTTCCTACATTCAATATTTTTATTTCGAACTCGTCCTCGCCTTCACGACCTATTATCTGGCGATTGCCGGATATTTGCGCTCGAAGACGATCGAACTGGATTTTTCCGCCGAAACCGAACCGCGCCGGACGCTGCTTCCGGCGAAAGAATTGGAAAAATTGAAGATAAAGCTGCAAAATTTGATGGAAACCGAAAAACCTTATCTCAATCCGCAGCTGACGCTGACCGACCTGTCGCGGCAAATCGGCGTTAATTCCGCGGTTTTGTCGTTTGTTGTCAACAACGGTTTCGGCAAAAATTTTAACGATTTTATCAACGCTTTTCGGATCGAAGCCGTCAAAGAAAAACTCGCAACGGCGGACGATGCCGGCTTGCTCGGCGTCGCGTTTGATTGCGGATTCAATTCCAAAGCGACATTTAACCGGGCATTTAAGAAATTTACCGGCATTTCGCCGAAAGAGTTTCAGGAAAATCTGCCGAACGGGTAGTTCTGTGTTTTTTAGATTTTGTAGGGTTTTAAACTCGGCGTCTTGCCGGGAAATAAACTTGTGCCAGATGAATAATTTAATTTCCCGCCAAGCCGCCGAGAAAAAATATCCAGAAACTTAAAAAACGGAGTAAGCAGTTTCAAAACAAAAAAACGAGATTGTGCGTAACAATCTCAGTTTTTTTATGAATCCGGCGCTATCCAATCAGACATTTTTCGATCTCAACCGGGGCACCCATTTGAGCGAAATATTTCGGCTGCCGAAAGGCGAGGCGAACGTTTATGTTTCGACTCATTTCGAACTCGGCGACAGCGATTTGCCGCATTATCACGACGAACCGCATCTGACTTTTGTTTTAAGCGGCGGTGTCGTTGATAAGCGAAAAAATATTGACGCCGAAAGATTGGCGGGCGAATTGATGTTTTTTCACGCGGGCGAACCGCACCGCACGATCTCCAAAATCTTTCCGACGAAATATGTCAGTTTGCAGTTTCAGTCCGACTTTTTCAAACAAAATCCGGCGCTTGAGTCTGCTTTGCAAACTTCGGTCGAAAAAACGCCGACGGCGAAATTTGCGATGCTCAAAATTTACCGCGAGCTTTCGGTCGTTGACGAGTTTTCCGAAAGCTCAATCGAGCTTTCGCTGCTGAATTTGATCGCGGGCGAAAATGCGGTCAAAAATGCCCGTCCCGATTGGTTAAATAAAGTGATCGAAAAGCTTAACGATGATTGGGATCAGGAAATTTCACTCGGCGATTTAGCCCGCGCCGCCAATGTTCACCCGAAAACGATCTCGAAATATTTCCCCAGATATTTTGCCTGCACTTTGAGCGAATACCGGCGGCGGCTCAAGATCGAAAAGTCGCTCGCGCTCGTCAAAGCGTCGAAACTTTCGCTCACGGAGATTGCCTATCGCTGCGATTTTTACGATCAAAGTCATTTCACCAAAACATTTAAGGAACTGACCGGATTTTTGCCCAAACAGTTTCAAAAATTGTAAATCAAACAGGCAACTTTCATCCTATTTTTCAAAATTCAAGATTGCTATAGTTGGCTTCTAATCTTGGCTTTTGGAAGAAATTTATATGAAAAAAATTATTACGGGCTTTATCATCGCGGGTTTGATTTTGATTATTTTGTCGGCGGTCGTTAGAAATTTCGGGCAGAATTTGCCGCGCAAAGCGATGCTCGGCGTTTCGGCGAAACCGCTCGACGCGGCGGCGGCGAAAGCAAATAATCTAAAGCTGGGCGAAGGTTTGCTGGTCGCGGCGGTTGTCCCGAAGGGCACGTTTGATGAAATCGGCGTCAAAGCCGGCGATATTATTTTGTCGATCAATCAAAAGGCGATCAATTCGCCGGCAGAGCTGTTGGCGACGGCACAAACTCTTGACGAAGGCAGCACGGTTGAAGTAAATCTGATCTCGAACGGCGCAAAAATCACCAAAAAAGGCGTGGCGCAAGGCAAACCGAAGGAAAATTCCGACAACGCCGAAGTCAATTACGACGCGGTTCAAATGGCGCTCGGCACGCTGCGGACAATCACCTATATTCCGAAAAACAGAAAGGCGAAAATGCCGGCGGTTTTTTATATTCAAGGGCTGCCGTGTCAGACGCACGAACTCGGCGCGGATTCAAAAGATCCGCGCAAGCTGGTGTTTGAAGATTGGGTGAAAGCGGGTTTTGTCGTTTTTCGCGTCGAACGCCCGAATATAGGCGATAGCGTCGCGACCAAAGATTGCCGCGACATTGATTTTAACGAAGAGATCGAAGTCAATAAAGCGGGTTACAAAAAACTGCTCGCATACGATTTTGTCGATCATGAGAACGTTTTCTTTTTCGGGCATTCGATGGGCGGCTGGACGGCGCCGATCATCGCGCAAATGAAACAGCCGAAGGGAATTATCGTTTACGGAACGGGTGTTCGCTCGTGGTTCGAATATTTTATCGATCTCTACCGCATTCAATCGACCTACGGCGGTGCCACGCACGTCGCGGCGGAAAGAGAAACGCGCGAGATGATCCCGTTTCTTTACGAATGGCTCGAAGCGGGCAAAACTCCCGATGAACTGCGCAAAAATCCGGCGTTCAAAAAAATTATGGATGAACCCGGTTCGTTTGAAGGCGATTATTTTCAAGGCAGAGCTTTTGGCAGAAGCGCCCGATTTTTCTACACGATGAGCAAACAAAATCTGGCGGAAGAATGGAGCAAAGTGACGGGCAAAGTCCTGGCGCTTTACGGCGAATTCGACGTTCAAGCCCTGAACGCGCGCGACGCCGAAGTGATCGCCGAAATCGTCAATCAAAGCAAACCCGGCAACGGCGAGTTTCTGCTGATCCCGAAGATCGAACATATTTTTGCCAAAGTCGAATCTTATCAACAGGTTGCCGAGCTTTACGCGACGGGCAAATTTTTCCCGTACGCCGTCCAGAATTACAACCCGGAAATCGGCAGAGCGACCAACGAATGGATGCTTAAAGCGATGAAATAAACCCGGCGCAAATCTGCCTTTTTCGGCTCAAATCATAAAAAAAGCGCTTCAAATCGTAATTTGAGGCGCTTTTTTTTGTGCCGCCGATTAATCTCGAAACGGTTTTACAAAAATTATTTCGAGAGATAACAAATGAACAAATTAATTTTGACGGCGATTTTCGCGTTACTTTTTTTATCGGCAAATACTTTCGCCGAGGACCAAACCTTTTTTCAGACCGTTGCCGGAAAATGGCAGGGAACGCTTGAATATCAGGATTACACCTCGAACAAACGCGTGACGATGAAGACGATCATCACGATCAAACCTTCGGCTGACGGAAATTCGGCGGAAATTTTTACCGTTTACGACGATTTCGGCAAGATCTATCGATCAAACGGCAGCGAGCGGATCGATTTAACGGCGAAAAAGTTTTTTGATGACGGCACGGAATTTGCGATCGACTCGATCGAAGCCGGAAAGATCGTTCTGCTCGGGAAAACTCAGGACGGAAACACGATTGAACCGACGCGCAAGACGATCACTTTTTCTAGCGACACTTTGACGATCTTAAAGGAAACGCGCGCGCCCTGGATGTTTCGCAATGTTTACCGGCTGACGCGCGTTGTCGAAAATAAACTGCCCGAAAAGGTTTTGTCCGTTGCCGGTTTGCAGGAAGATTTCGCGGTATTTAAAAAAACTCTGACGACGATTCATCCGGGCATCTATCGGTATCATACGCCGGAAAGTTTGGAAAAAGATTTCGCCGAATTTCAAATAAAACTTAAAAAACCTTTACCGGAAAGCGAGTTTTTTATTCTCGTTTCGCAATTTACGAACAAGCTCAAATGCGGGCATACCTATGCAAATCCTTACAATCAAGACAAAGATTTACGGGAAAGGCTTTTCAACCGCCCAACATATCTGCCGTTTTATTTTCAAATCGTTGACGGCAAAATGATCGTCACGGCAAACGCTTCGTCAAAAAATCTTTCGGCGGGCAGCGAAATTACAAAAATTAACGGCGCGGCGGTCAAAGAAATTATCGAAAAACTTTTGACCGTCACCAAAGCCGACGGCAATGCGGCGCTCGAACACCGGATCGATTCGATCGGTTTGCCGCGCAATGAAGCCGAAACCTACGCGCTTTTCGATTGGTATTTTCCGCTTTTCTTTCCCGTCAAGGACGAGATTTACACGATCGAAGCCGTTGATTTTAAGTCGCAGAAACCAACAAAGTTTCAGGTTCTGGCAATGACCAAAACCGAGCGGACTTTGGAGATGGCAACGCGCTACGGCAAAACGCCGACTTATGACGACGGCTGGAAATTTGCGATCGAAGATGATTCGACCGGCTATCTAAAGATCGATAATTCAATCATCTGGCGGCTCAAAACCGTCAAATTCAAAGAGTTTCTGGCGGACGCTTTTGCCGAACTGCGTTCGAAAAACGTCAAAAATCTGATCATCGATCTGCGCGGCAACGGCGGCGGAAGTATGGACATCGGTTTTGAGCTGGCGCGTTATCTGGCGCAAAAAACTTTGCCGCCCTACGCGGAAAGCCGCCGACTGGTCAGAAATGTCGCCGCCCGACCCGATCTTTTGAAAAATCTCGAAACCTACAGCGACGAATTAAAGCTCGCTTTGCAAAACGGCGTTCCCGCCGCGCAGTTTCGC
>CADEFG010000136.1 GCA_902826505.1 uncultured Acidobacteriota bacterium | reverse complement strand
GAGCTTATCCTCGCTCAAACCGAAATTTGTTTGCGAAGATGAGCTATCCGAACTATTTTCAATGTTCCAGGTTCCGGTCGCCGGTGTGAAATTCGAAAAATCGGTCTTCCCGTCGGCATCGAAATCGGAAACAAAATTTTTGGCTGCGGCTGTTGCTTGCGTAACGTCAAGGACAACCAAACCCGAGGTCATATCGCCCGCCAAAACTTTATTTTCACCCAAAAACGGATAAACCGCCCAGTTGCCGTCGTAATTTGTCGGCAGGGCGTTTTGCAGATTTGCGCTTCCGCAAACGATGTCCCAGGGTTCGTCCGTCAGGCTAAAACTATTTTCTTCGGGTGCGAATGTCGATTGAAATGTATCGTACTGCCCGATTCTTTTCGGTTGCGATGGAATGGTAATATCAAATACCTGTAAACCTGCCTGATACCATGCGACATAAAGTTTATTGCCCATCACGACCGGATTATGCGGCGTGACGGCGTTTAAACTTAAACCATTCATCGTCAAACTGTTGACGAGAGTCGGAACTGCCGGGTTCGTAATATTATAAACGCGAACATCGCCCGAACCATTTGAGGTTTCCCGGCAACTGTAAAGATAATTGCCGTCCTCGCTCGACCAGCTGCTGTGCATACTGTTGCCGGCGGTAATTCCGCTCGTATCTTCGATAAAACCCTGCAAAACAGGCGCGGTCGTCGCGATGTTCGTAATGTCGTAAATTTCGGTTCGGGCACGGTTCGAACCGTTTCCCCAGCCCGATGTAAACATCCGGTTGCCGCGAATATGCATCGCGTGCACCCATTGAATCTCGGTCGGGTTGATGTCGCGGACAAAAACCGGCGCGGCAGGATTTGTGACATTGATAACCTTAAGAATCTTATTGCCCGTACTGTTAAAGTTTTCAAGCAAAAATGTCGAGCCGTTCTGGCTGAAGACCATCATTTCGTGGATCGAATTATGACCGCCGCCATTTGCCGCTGTAACCGTTCCCAAAAGCAAAGGCGCAGTCGGATTCGTCAGATCGACGATATGCACACCGCCGCCGTTGCCGCTGCCGAAATAAGCGCGGTTGCCGACCACGATCGCTTCCAGAAATTGCTGATTATTGCCCGGATTGTACCAGCTTGATAAAACCGGTGCGTCGGGGTTTGTCAGATTGTAGATAAAAGCGCCGCGGCAGTTGTAACTTCCCTGCACGGCGATGTTTCCGTCGGCAAAAATGTCGGAAAACTTCCAAAGCGAAGAACCGCTGCTGCAGGTCGGAGTAATTTGTGCCCGCAGTCTGACCTTTTGCGCGAGGACAGCACCGCTCAGTCCCAAAACCAAAAAAATCAAACCCGTCAGAACAGCAAAAAACTTAGGTTGCTTAAAAAATTTTAAATTCATTTTTCTCCAAAATGGGATTCAGTAAAACAAAGCAGAAAAAGCATTTTTACTTATTTTCATTAAAAAAACAAGGAAAAAACACTTTTCATTCCGGTGTTTTTATAAAATTTACGACCCGGTTTGCGAAGCGTCGCGAATGATCAGATCGAATGTGCCGGGCGCGACTTTTCTGAACCGGCGGTTACGGTTTAGCGAAACGGCGATTGAAATTGTCGGATTTTCGCCCTTAAATTCAAATCCGCCGGAAACCAACATATTGTATAATTCGTTGACGTGCAAAGGTCTTTGATATTCGCGCAAAAGCAGCGTACAAGCCTGGGTGATCGTGCGATCGGTAAAACGATGGCTGACCGGTTCGATATTCGGCGCGATCGATGGGATATTCCGTGAATTATTGATATATGAAATTTGATTATTGCGATAATTATTCGGCGAATTGTTCTGATTGCCGTAATTATCGTAATTATTCGGGTTCATATTATTTTGATTCATTCGCGGCGAAGAGCGCTTGATGTCCTGCGGGATATCGTAATCGTCGTCAACCTGAAAGCTTTTCGGCAAATTCCAGTGCTGTTTTCCCGAACGCATCGTCGCGAGCAAACTGTAGATCGCCTGTTCGGTTTGCGCGGCGCTGTTTTCGAGCGCTTCGATTTCCTGTCGAAGACGGTTTGCTTCCGCTTCCACTTCGTTTAATCTGGTGATCAAACGCTGCTGCGCGTTGCGCGTCTGGCGCAAACTTTGTTCGAGCGTCGCAATCAAATTTTCGTCAAGCATAATTTCGTTTGCCATTTTTCATTTAACATTTGCCATTTAGCACTTAACATAAATTATTTTTTGCAATAATTGTTGAATGATAAATGATAAATGATAAATTACTTGTTCCTTTCAATCATGTAACCCGGAATGTCTTCCAAGCCTAAACGATACTCCGTTTTTGGCAAAACATCAAGATTTTTTCTCGCTTTTTCCGCGTAAGCATAAGCGCGGCGGCGGGTTTCCTCGATCGTTTCCGAGGTTTCGAGTTTTTCGAGCAGCAGTTCGCGCGAAATATTTGAATAATCGCCGTCGTGCATGACATTTTGCAGATCTTTTTGAATTGCCGGTTCTTTTTTGACCAACAGGATCAAAGGCAGTGTCAATTTTCCTTCGAGCAGATCGGCGCCGGCGGCTTTGCCGAGAATTTCCTCGTCGGCGACAAAATCCAATACGTCGTCGGCAAGTTGAAAGGCAATTCCGAGATTCATTCCGTAATCGCGCAGCGCAATTTGCCCGTCTTCGGTCGCTCCGCCGAGAATCGCGCCGATCTCGCAGCACGCCGAAAAAAGATACGCCGTTTTGCGTTTCAAAATATCGAAATAATCGTCTTCGGAAATATCCGAACGACCGAGCATCGTCAATTGGATCAGCTCGCCCTCGGTCATTTTCCGGGTCAGCCGCGTTAAAATGTCGAGAATTTCAAGACTTCTCTCTTTTAAAGATGTTTCAAATGCCGACATGTAAAGCCAATCGCCCATCAAGACCGCCGATTGATTGCCAAACCGGGCATTGACGCTGGTTCGGCTGCGGCGTGTATTGGCGTTATCGATGATGTCGTCGTGAACCAAAGTTGCCGTATGGAGCATTTCCATAACGGTCGCCAGCCGAATGACATTTTTCGTTGAGCCGTCACCGCCGGTTGCAAAGGTTGATAAAAGCAGCAAGGCAGGTCGCACTCGTTTGCCGCCCGACGCGCGCAGATAATCACCCAAATAATTAATGACCTGAATGTTTGAACTCGCCTGCCGCTGAAATTCGGTTTCGACCAAAGCCATTTCATTTTTGATGAGGCTAAAAATCTTTTTTGCCGCTATTTGCGGGTTTAACTTTTCTCTGATCGGTGAAAATTTCTGCATTTTTATAAATTAACCGCGAAAACCTCGGGACTGCGCATTAAACGGCTCGCCCGAATTTTATTTTCTACAAGCCATCTCAAAATAAATTAGTCGGACGAAAGCCGCTGCGTTTTTTTGGCGACTTTGCCTCCTGGCGGGAGAAAAAGAAGTTTCCCGCACAGACGCCAAGCTGCAAAGTAAGCGGCAAAAGTGTTTTTGAGATCGCTTCTAATTACATTTTAACAACAAACGGCAAAATCCCGGGCTTGAAATTTATTTTTTTTTACCGCTTCAGCCGTGTTATTTTTTATGACCAACGCGCTCTCAAATACTTCTCAATCCGTCAAACCGAATTGTCTGCCCAGATATTTGCCGAAATCTTCCGACACCGAGCTGAAATAAACTTTATCAAAACTATAGTTTGCCGCGTCCCGTGAATCCACCAGACCGGTGCTTCCGAGATTTGTAAAGAGCGATACATAATTTGTTTTGTAAAGCTCTTTGGCTTCCGCCGACCTGAGCGTCAGGTCAAATTCAAATTTTGCCGCCGGATTGTAAAACGTCGTGTACGAACCGTTTGAATACCAAACATATCGATAAAAATTCTCGACCGACCGCGCCACGTAATTGATGTCGATGACGGTTGTGTTGGCGGGCGGATTTTCGGACATTTCAAAATTTACCGAGGCATTTCGCGTCGCCGGAAGAAAAACAAGACTTAGATCCTTTAACAATTTGTCTTTCCGAAAAGCTTCCTCGGTCGGCGGAATCGAATAATCGTAGGTGCTGATCGAATAACCGGTAACTTGCTTCATTTTTTTGACAACCGCGTCGTCGAGTTCGCGCGTTTCCTTGATCTTCACATAAATCGTCCGGTTTGGAAGTTTGCCGATCCCGTCCAACAATTCCGACATTGCGCTGACGGCATTTTCATCCGCGGTATTTTTTACTTTGCTCGTGTAATCGACCTTTAATTTAGCGGAAATCTCGGAAATCCGGCGGTTCGCTTCCGATTCATAATTGCCTTGCGGATGGCGCAGTTTATACTCTTCAAATTCGCCGATCGTCGCGGCATTTTCGACCCTTTTCCAGGTTTGCGCGTCGTCGTAATTGCGGTTCATCGTTTTCGCCGCATAACTCGCGCCGAATGATAAAACGAGAAGTGCCAACAAACCGCCGAAAACGGCAGCATATTTGATTGAATTGTTATAAGCAAATTCGTTTTTGGCGAAATCCTTCAAAAAACTTTCCCCGGATTGATTTCGCCATTCGTCAAAGCGAGATTCGAGCCTTTGCGCTTCGTCCAATTTATCGGCTTTGATCTTTTGCACCCGTTCGCCGACCCAGACTTCGATGATCTTGATGTCTTCGCGAAACTGAAAACCCTCCAATTCCTTGAGATTCCAAAACTCGAGTTGATTTCCCTTTAATTTGAGACATTCATCTTTTGTAAAAATAAAACCGTCCTTTAGTTTGGAGATTTTCAAGCGGATGATTTTGTAAATTGAATAAAGCGCGAGCGAGATCAGGATCAACGAACCGCCCGCAAAAAGCCAGAACATCCAGTTTTCCCACAGATAATTCTGGGTCGCGGAAAACATATAAATGCACCAAACGATCCCGGCGGCGATTGCCAACCAGTAAAAAAACGAAAGCCGCGCAATAAAAACAAACCGGTCTTCTGCCGGAGTCTGCCAATTGATTATTTTTGCCTGAACATCTTTCGGTAATTTATCAAAAGCGAGAATGTTGCCTTCCATTTTTTGCTCCCTTCAGGTTTATTTCTTATTCGAACTTGAATAGGTCGTATAATATTTCGCCTTTATCAAATCTTTCGACACCGATCCCCAATATCTCGAATCCGAAGAATTATCACGATTGTCACCCAATACAAAATAACTGTTTTCACCGATAATTTTGGGAGGAAAACTCACTATTTGTTGATTAAACGACTCGTCCAGATACGGCTCGTCCAAAATTTGCCCGTTTACATAAATCTTTCCGGTGCGAACTTCGACCGTTTCGCCGGGCAGACCGATAATTCTCTTGATATACCATTTTGAAGTATCCCTCGGGTAAAGAAATGCTATGATATCGCCGCGTTTAAGCTCTACGATATTTTCATCCATCAACAGTTTGTCGCCGTCCTTAATCGTCGGCAGCATTCCAGTTCCCTGATTAAGAACTGTTTTCGGCGAGCATGCGGAAAACAGGCAAAACAACAAAATCAATTGTAATAAATGAAGTTTCTTCATCGAATGCTTTAATTGCTTCGATAATTGTCGAAAGTCATATCTATTCCGAAATCTTTCGCTTTTAATTTGGCGATCACGTCCTGTAAAGTGTCGCGATCTTTGCCCGAAATGCGGACGGTTTCGCCCTGAATCGACGCCTGCACCTTTAATTTCGCGTCTTTGATGAATTTGACGATCTCTTTTGCCTTCTCGATCGGAATTCCCTGTTGAATTTTGACGGTTTGGCGCACTGTTCCGCCGGCGGCGGGTTCGATTTTCTGATAATCGAGCGCCTTCAGCGAAATTCCGCGTTTGAGCAGCTTGCCCTGCAAAATATCGTTCATATTCCGCAAACGCGTTTCGTCCTCGGCTGATAAAAGCATGTCTTTTTGAGCCAATTCGACCGTCGCTTTGCTGCCCTTAAAATCAAACCGCTGCGAAACTTCCTTGGTTGTCTGATTGATCGCGTTGGTCACTTCCGCGTAATCGGTTTTTGAAACAATATCGAATGAATTTTCTTTTGCCATAATATAAATTCCTTTGGTTATGTGTAAATCATAACCGAAAAAGTCGTAATTTTTAATATTTAATTTTCTTAATTTGCCTGAAAAATGAGATTTTGAGTTTAAACTTATATTTTCATCACACAAAATGATGATTTTCCGGCTCGAAACGACGGTTTCCCAACTCAAAACGTCGATTTAAGCACTCTAAACGGCGATTCCCGCACTTTAAACGTTAATTCCAGCACTGACATAGGCGTTTTTCACACTCAAAATGTCGATTGTTCATCTCGAAATGACGATTTTCAAATTGAAAAGTTGATTTCCGTTCGTAAAATGGTATTTCCGAAACAATAAATTAGATGTGTTTTGGTCAATTTGTAATGGACAAATCAAAAAACTCTAAAAAGTTCCGCGTCGTTCGATCCGCCAGAGTTTCAAGCTCAATTTCATAAAAATCCGCCAAAAAACGTGCCGTTTGCACGACGAACGCCGGTTCGTTGCGTTTTCCGCGAAAAGGAACGGGCGTTAAAAAAGGACAATCGGTTTCGATAAGAAGTTTTTCGAGCGGCACGACCCGCGCCGCCGCGCGCAGATTATCTGCTTTTTTAAAGGTCACATTTCCCGCAAAACTGATCAGAAAACCGATTTCCATCAAGGCTTTCGCCATTTCCGCCGTTCCGCCAAAACAATGCATAATGCCTTTGAAATTCGGGTATGAACATTCGCGCGTGAGAATTTCGACGGTTTCTTCATCGGCGTCGCGGCTATGAATGATGATCGGCAGCTTCAACTGTTTAGCGGTTTTGATCTGCCTGACAAACGCTTCGCGCTGGACATCGCGCACCCCAAGGGGCTCGAGATCCTCTACCGGCTCGACGCCCGCTTTTTTGGCATTTTCAACAATTTCGTCACGGTCTGCGTCAAACGCCTCGCCGTCGATATGACAATGTGAGTCGATAAAATTCATTATCTCTTAATCTAGTATTTTTATTTGAAGATTTTAAAAGATTCAAAAAAGTTTTCCTTTAAAGAATCCAATATTTCCTTTTTCCCGGCAGACGAATTTGGAAGAAAAACCAGATAGATTAAATTGCCGCCCGAATAATACAGTCTTACTGCAAATTCATTGACATTTCCGTCCAAAATTAATTCTCGCCCCGGCTTACCATTTAAAGTTATTTCTTTAATTTCTTTGACCAAACCTGACGAATCTTTTTTCAGCGTGTCATTTGTATATTCGTCAAATAATTTACGCAAAGAAAGATCGTCTTCCTTTTTCAATTTCCAAGCAAACCAACCCAGAACATAGGTTGCACTGGAACTTGAAACCGTATAATTATTTCTTTTAATTCTTTGCTTTTTGAAAGAATCGCCGAGAATATTCTTTTGCGGTTCGCCACAAAATGTGACGGCGATATTCGTGAACGGTTCTTTGAATTCCTTCAAACAATCATTGGTTTCATCAATTACTTTTTCTTCTTTCTGTGGTTCTCTTGTTTCTTCGCTTTTGTTGGTTTGTGAAACGCAAACCAACGTTAATAAACCGACTAACAAAAACAATTGAATTAACAAAAAAACTTTTTTCATTTCTTTACTTCAATCTCGAACCGATGTCCACGTTTTCGATAAAGGTCGCAAGCGCCGGTTTTTCGCCGCTGCCGTCTTCCAAACTCGCGGCGCAGATCATGCCCTGTGATTCGAGTCCGCGCATCATTCGCGGTTTGAGGTTGGCGACGACGACGACTTTGCGACCGATCAGATTTTCGGGTTCGTAATATTCCGCCAAACCGGCTAAGATTTGACGCGGTTTTTCTTCGCCGAGATCGATTTCAAATCTTAATAGTTTATCGGCTTTCGGAATCCGCTCGCAGACTTTTACTTCGCCGACCTTCAACTCAACTTTTAGAAAATCGTCAATCGTGATGAAGTTTTCTTCCGCAACTTTTTCCGGTTCGTTTTCAACGGGCTGAATTTCTGCCGGTTTTTTCTCTGGTACATTTTCCATTTTCAATTTTCCACTTTCCATTATTTCATTCAAAACTCTGCTTTTTTCCATTCGCGGAAAAACGGCGACGGTTTCGCCCAGAATCGTTCCCGCGCTCAATTCTCCGTAAGTTAAATTTTCCGGATTTATTTTTGAAATATCATCGCTTAAACCGAGCTGAGAATAAATTTGCCGCGTCGCTTCGGGCATCACCGGATAAAGCAGCACGCTCAGCCAGCGAATCGCTTCCAAAGATCGATACAAAACCGCGTCGAGAATCTCGGCATTTTCCTCGTCTTTTGCCAAAACCCACGGTTTCGCATCGGAAATCATCGTGTCGATTCGTTTGATCACGTTCCAGATCGTTTCCAACGCCTGACTAAACTCGAAATTATCAAAGCGGCGAATAAATTCATCACGCCCGTGTTCGAGAATCGAAACCAATTCCTGTTCGTCCGCGTTGATTCCGGCGCGTTTGGCGTGCAGATAGTTCGGTTCGCTGATTTTCCCGGTCGGGACGATGCCGTCACGATATTTTGAAAACATCGTCAGCGTCCGCGACGAAAGATTTCCCAAACCGCTCGCGAGATCGGCGTTGGCGCGTTCGATCAGATTCTCGTAACCGAATTTTCCGTCCTGCCCGAAAACCATTTCACGCAGCACAAAATAGCGGATCGCATCAATTTGAAAATGTTCGCGCAAAACGTCGATGTTTATCACGTTGCCGATCGTTTTGCTCATTTTCTTTCCTTCGCCGTCAAGCCACATACCGTGCGCGTAAACCGTCTGCGGCAATTCCAAACCTGCCGCCAGCAGAAACGACCACCAGTAAATCGTGTGAAAACGCAAAATATCCTTCCCGACCAGATGCGTCACGTTTTGCCAGTATTTATCAAAACCAGACTTTTCAGAATTTCCGTAACCGAGCGCGGTGATATAATTGGTCAGCGCGTCGAGCCAAACATACATCACATGATTTTCATCATCGGGCACCGGTATTCCCCAACTCAGGTTCTTTTTCTCACGCGAAATCGACAAATCCTGCAAACCGCTCTTGATAAACGAAACGACTTCGTTCCGCCGCGCTTCGGGTCGGATCTTTTGCGGATTTTCCGCAATTATTTTCAAAAGCGTTTCGTCATAATCGGAAAGTTTGAAAAAATAACTTTCTTCGCTGATTTTATCGAGCGGACGATCGTGTTCTTTACAAAGCGGAATGTCCGAACCCTCGACCGCATAATATTCGTCTTCAAGCTTGAATTCGGCACACGCCGCGCAAAACCAAGCGTCATAAAAACCTTTGTAAATCGGCGAATTCCCTTTTGGCGTTTTGTTTTCCGAAATTTTACGCCAAAGATTCTGCACGCCTTCGTAATGAAACGGCGCGGTCGTCCGCATAAAAATATCGTAACCGCCGTTTTCGGTATCAAGCCGGAAATCGTGAAACATGCGTTTTAATTCGCCCGAAATATAATCAACCTGTTCCTGCGGTGTGCGATTATTTTTATCGGCTTCGCGTTGAATATTGATGCCGTGTTCATCGGTGCCGGTCAGAAAAAACGTGTCGAAACCGCGTTGTTTTTTGTGCCGCGTGCTCGTGTCCGCGCCAACCGTTGTTTATAAATGCCGGATATGCGGCAAACTGTTTCAATAATAGATCGAGGTTGTAATATAAAGAGTTTTATTCATTCTAAAAAACTAACTAGACCCTGTTTT
>CADEFG010000135.1 GCA_902826505.1 uncultured Acidobacteriota bacterium | reverse complement strand
GGGGATTTCGCCGTCGGGACGATGAATATGCATCGCAAATTCGCACGCTTTAAGAAGTCTTTCATCAAAACTTGCGGGCAATCGCAGATTGAAAAGTTTCGCGTTTTTCTTGACACCCAAAAACGAGCGCAAAACTATCAAGTGATAATCGCTCGATTGTTCGCGCTGAACACCGTCGGTTTGAATGTCGGTCAAAAGATTTTCGCGCAGGTTTTTGATTGCAAAACGCAGCAGTTCGCCGCGCAAATCAATTTCCGGCAGAGCCAGCGCGGCGATAAAAAGCGCGTATAATTCGAGCGTCCGATGATTTCGTGCAGGCGTCAGATTTTCTTTAATAAAAGTGATCTGGCGTTTGATACTTTGCCGGATTTCCGTTTCAAAATGTTGCGAAAAGCCTTGAAACAATGGCAATTCGGCAAACATCTGCCAGGCATAAATCCAATTTTGAACTCGTCTGGCGGCAATGTCCGGCGTGTCAAAACCGACGGGAACTTGTCTGATAAAAGAGCGCACGAGATATTCCCAAGTCTGCAAATATTTCGTGTCCATTGTCCGGCAAAAGGCGTGTGCGAGATCGAGCCCGAAATAAAACTTAAACCATTCGATTTGCCATTCTTCATCGGTCGGCAGCGGATTTTCGAGAAAGTTTATTTTGCGCCCTAAATCGAGCGCGAGTCCGGCATTGGTAAAAATTCCGCGTGCCGCCTCATTCGCCGTCGCCTGAGATTGGTAAGCGTTTTCGATGACGCAAAAAACCTTTCGCGGCGCAAGTCGCTTGAGCGTTGTTTGTGTTTTGACTGTTTCGATTAAAAGCATATTTTTTATCCGCTGAACACAGATTTTTCAGATTTATTTTCTATCTCTATCGGCGTTCATCAATGGTTAAATATTTTTCGAATAAATCCTTCAACTTTCGTGCGGTAATGTCGCCGTTGAATCTTTTCTTAATGGTTTGCAATCCTGCTTTGGCAAGACCGTCAGCATAAACTTTGTCGTTGTAAATTTTCTGCATCGAATCGGCTAACGCTTCGGCGTTTTCCGTCTCGACGAGCAATCCGTTTTCGCCGCTTTTGATAATTTCGGGAATACCGGAAATGTCGGTCGAAATGACGGGCAGACCGCACGACATCGCTTCGACCATCACATTCGGAATGCCGTCGCGATCGCCGTTTTCCAAAACTCTGCACGGCAGACAAAAAACGTCCGATTTGTGATATTCGCGAAAGAGCGAAGTTTGCGTCATCGCGCCGGTCAGCGTGACGCTTTTTTGCAAGCTGTATTTTTCGATCAAATTTTTGAGTTTCGGTTCCGATTCGCCCGATTCGCCGACGATCTGCGCCTTGAAATTGACATTTCTTGCTTGCAGAATTCCGCAGGCTTCGATGAAAACGTCCAAACCTTTTTTCGACACCAGACGACCGACCGCGAGAGCGCGAAGATGTCCGTTGCGCGGCACTTTGGCAATCCCGTTTTTGTTTTTCAAAAGGTCGGTAAATTCAGCGTTCAAACCATGATAGAGACAATGCACGGGCGTCGCGCTCAATTTTTCGAGGTGCGTTTTATTCGCCTTTGTGCAAGTCATGACAAATTCCGCGGCGTCCATTTTGCGCCGCAGAAAATCAGCCGGGTTGAGCGATTCAAGATAAATGTCTTTGGCGTGTGCCGTGAACGAAAATTTGAGTCCGGTGATGATCGAAACCATCCACGCGACGGTCGTTGCGCCGTGCGCGAAATGCGCGTGAATATGGCGGATTTTTTCGTCTTTCAAGATTTGTTCGGCAATCGCGGCGGCTTGCAAAAATTCTTTCAAGTAAACTTTTCGCGGAAATGCGAGAAAACCTTTACGGGCGCGCAGGCTTTGCGCGAAAGCGAATTTTGCGGCTTGCAAAACTTGTCCGGGCTTTGCTTTGAAAATATTGAAAACGCCCGATTTAAAATCGCCGAAATGAATTTTCAGCCAATTAAAAAGACTCGTTTCGGAAAGCGATTCGGTGGCGGGAAGATAAAATCTTTCGGCGCGGATTTTTTCGATTGTCGCGTGTCTTAAGTTTTCGGTCGGCGGTTTGATGACGAAGAGTTTCAGATTTACGCCCAAGGTTTCCAGCCGGTAAATTTCGCTGGCGATAAATGTTTCCGACAGTTTTGGAAAATTTTTCAAAATGTAGGCGATTCTTCCGCCGCCGTTTTGTTCGTTTAGCTCACGCATAGCGCTTCCTCCAGAAGATTTTCGAGGCGCTCATTGATGCGCGGAAGACCGTCCATTTCGGGGAAATTTCGGGTGTTTTTTGCTTGGTAGAAAACTTCGGAAATCTTTCCCATCAGAGTTTCGGCGGTTAGATTGCGCGGTTCGATCATTTCAAAGATTCCAAGATTTTCGAGCAGGCGAGCGCGAATCAGTTGTTCGCGAACAGGTTCCGAACGCGGAATAAGAATCGCTTTTTTGCGGTGCGAAAGCAGTTCGCAAACCGTGTTGTAACCAGCCATCGAAATGATCAGATCGGCTTTGGCGTAATCGTTGGTCAAATCGGCTTCAAAATCGGAAAAATTCGTGTCGGGAAGATTGCCGAAACGCGCCAGCAGCTCCCGGCGCGTTTTGTCCGCCATTTGCGGACCGAAAATTATTTTTGAAAAAACCGGAAATTTTAATTTACCGATGGCTAAACCTTCGAGATATTTTTCGATCATCCGCGAACCGTCGCCGCCGCCGCCGGTCGTGACCAGAATCTGAAATTTTGTGTTAGGAGTTTTTCTTTCGGCAACCGGGCGTTTCAGATAGCCGCAATAAAAAGTTTTACTTTTGATATTGGCGGGAAAATTGTATTCCGCCGCCGTGTCGAAGATTTCTTGCAAACCGTAAATCCAAACTTCGTCGTAAAATTTTTCAATCACGTCAAAACTACCGTTTTCGCGCAAAACGCGGCTTGTTCTGGTGGGCGCATCCAAAATATCACGCAAGCCCAAAATTACTTTGACCTCCGGATTTCGACGGCGGATTTTTTTGAGCGCAGAGAGCAGTTCGCCATTGATTCCGGCAGCGCGTTTGTCAACGATGAACAGATCGGGATTAAAACCGAGCGTGATTTTTTCGATGATCGCGGCGCGTGTTTGTCTGATTTCTTCGGCGCAATCGGCTAAGAAAAGCGGCTGATATTTTTCCGCATCAACGCGGTCGAGCGACGGCAATTTGATGTAATCAATGCCTTCGGGCAAGCGGAAAGCGTGAATGACGGGCGAGCCGGTAATTATCAAAATCGAGGATTTCGGATAATGCTTCTTAAAATTTTCCGCCAAAAGCAAAGTCCGCCGGATATTTCCCAGACCGAATGTGTCATGCGAATAGAGCAGGATTTTCGGCTGAAATGTGTGCGGCAAAACGGGTTTTCGTTTGACGGCAAAGATCGGATTTTCCGTTTGCAAAATGAACGGTCTTGTTTGTTCGGCGTGAAAACCTGTGAAATATGAATTTGAAACTCCTGATGAAAGATAACTTTCTGTTTCGTAATCTTTGGCAAAAAACATTTTTTTCTCCTTTTTCGAAAATGACTCGCAATTTCTTTGTGGTCACGAAACCTATTTACAACCGCCGTGCCAAACGCTGCGGCGGCATCTCGATAATTCGTTTTGCCCAATAAAAATCGAGCTTTTATGAGTTATTGGCGAAATTTTTGAAGTTAATTGTCCGGGAGCAAAAACTGTGAAGCAAGTTCGCACTTTTCGCTTAGAAAAGAATTTTTATCTGCGAAAAGCTCAATCAATAAAACGGTTTGACCAATCAAGTGCGAAGCAGGTTCGCAGTGCGAAGCAGGTTCGCATCGAAAAAATTAACAAAAATTTAAGAGCGATGTCTTTTTCAGTAAATCCGAAACACTGTTTGATTGAAATGGCGATATTTTTTGAACAATTCGGGAGGATTAAATATGAAAAAAATAACGGCGGGTATCCGTCTGATTTTATGTAGCTTGATAATAAATGCCATTTTGTTTGGCGCGCTCCCGCCTTTTGCCCAAGCGCAAAAAACACAAACGCCGCAAAAACGTTCCCCTTTAAAAAGTAAGTCAGAAAACAAAACAGCGAGTGAAAAACTTTCCGCCGATCTGCGCGAAGGCGATTTGCTGTTTCGCGGTGGTGAAATAAAAGCCGTCGTGCAATTTAAGACTGCGCCGGGCTCGGAGGCTTTGCAGATTTTGGCGCAAAGCGAAACAAATTCGCTGAAACGATTTTCAAAACTCGAGACGTTTGCCGTCAAACTTTCGGCGGATGCTCTGACACAGCTTGCCAATTTGCCGGAAGTCGGATTTATTTCGCCCGAACGCGAAGTCGAGCTTTTCGGTCATATTACTTCGACGACCGGAGTTGACAGCGTTTTGGCGCAGAATCCGACAACGCTTGACGGCTCGAATATCGGTATCGCGGTGCTTGATTCGGGTTTATATGACAGCCATAAATCTTTTCTCGACACAAACGGGCGGCGGCGCGTTGTTTTTAACCGTGATTTTACGGGTGAAGCTACCGTTGAAGATATGTTCGGACACGGAACGCACGTTGCCGCACTTGCCGCCGGAAACGATCAAATCGCTGACGGCGCGTATCAAGGCACGGCTTCAAATGCGAAAGTTTTAAATTTAAGAGTTTTAAATTCCAATGGCACGGGCAGATTAACCGATGTTTTAAGCGCGCTCGACTGGATTTTAGCAAATCGCACAGCTTTTAACATTCGCGTCGTTAATTTGAGTCTCGGAATGCCGGCGGTTGATTCTTATCTGGACGATCCTTTGTGCCGCGCCGCACGGCGGCTTGTTGATGCGGGAATCGTCGTGGTTGCCGCCGCCGGAAATAACGGCAAAGACGCGCTCGGGCGAAAAGTTTACGGAATGATTCATTCGCCCGGCAACGAACCTTCGGTCATCACGATCGGCGCGAGCAATACGTTCGGCACGGAGTCGCGGGCGGATGACTCGGTGGCGACTTACAGTTCGCGCGGTCCAACGCGCAGTTTCAGCACGGACGCGAGCGGCGTAAAACATTTCGACAATATTTTGAAACCCGATTTAGTCGCGCCCGGAAATCGTCTGATTTCGGCAAATGCGGAGAGAAATCTGCTCGTCGCAAACAACCCGCAGCTCGACGTGCACGTCAGCCTCAGCGATTCGCGCAATATGATGGTTCTGAGCGGAACTTCGATGGCAGCACCGATTGTTGCGGGTGCGGCGGCTTTGCTTTTGCAGGCAAATCCGAAACTGACTCCGAATATGGTCAAAGCGATTTTGCAATACACGGCGCAACCGCTTGCCGGATTTAATGAATTTGAACAAGGCGCGGGACAATTGAATATCGAAGGCGCGGTTCGCTTGGCAAAACTCGTCCGCCCGGATTTGCCGAACAATCCGATGCTCGGAACGCGGTTTTTAACAGCCAACGCGATGCCGAATCCGACAACGACCATCGCCGGACACACTTTTTCGTGGGCGCAGGGAATCAGTCTCGGACACGCTTTTGTGAGGGGCGCGGATCTGTTTTTGAAATATCAGAAAATTTACGATCTGGGCGTGATTGTCTGCGACGGAATTATCATCACCCCTGATGGCGTAATTGTCTGCGACGGCGAAATGATGTCGGACGGCGTAATCGTCGCCGATCAGATTCAGACAAGCGGCGGCGGCGTGCTGGGAAGCGGAACTTTTTTTGTTTCAGTGAATTCCTTGACGAGCGGAACGCTGATTCTGCCGGGCGGCGTGATCGTCTGTGACGGCGTCATCGTTGCCGACGCGAATTATCTCAACACTTTGCTGATTCAATCGGCAAACGCGCGAATTTTCGGAGATAACACGACGCAAATGCCTGTAATTTTACATAACTGAATTTCGGAAAAATAATGACATTTGCCCAGACAAAACAGCGCAATTCGAATAGTGAACTGAAAGAAATCCGACTGGAGATCGATCGCGGACTTTCTTCTGCGGCTCAAAAGCGTCTTTCCGTTTTTCTGAGTCAAAACAGATACGATGCCGAATTGTCAGCACGGGCGAAATGTCTTTTGTGTGAATCTTTGGAACTCCAGGGCAGACACGCCGAAGCAGTTGAAACACTCCAAAATTACGAAACGGAAAATGTTCTCAATAAACTCGAATTTGAAACCCGCATCCGGGTCAAAGTCCGTCTGGCTTTGGCTTACAATTACACGGGCGATTTCCCGAAGGCAATCGCGCTACTTAATTCGGCTTTGCGCGATTTGAGCAATCAGAAAAATGATGCCGCGCTCGGATTGGTTTATCTTGCGCTTTCGCGCATTTACCGGACAATTAACGAATATCCGATTGCCCGCGATCACGCCGTCAAAGCTCTCGCGCATTTCCGCCACACGGGTGATTGGCGCGGACTTGCCGAAAGCTATTTTGCCGTCGCGTTGGTCGAACTTTTCGAAGGCGAATACGAACTCGCGCTCGAACATCTTGAACAGGTTTTAAAACTTGTCGGCGACAACCCGGCGGCTTACCTGCTCGGAATGACCTACACGAATCTGGCGGCGGTCTGTATTTTTGTACGCCGCGTCAACGAAGGCATCAGCCATCTTGAAAAGGCAATCAGCTATTACGAAACGACCGAACACAAGACCAATGCGATTGCCGGTTACAACAATCTCGGCGTTCATTTGACGCTTCTCGGCGATTGGAAACGCGCCGAAATCGAATTTAAAAAAGCCCTTGAATTAGCCGAAAGTATTGATTCGAGAAGCGCGAAACTGCCGATGGTGCTTGACTCTTTGGGCGAACTGAAAATTTTGCAGGGCGAACTTTCCGAAGCCCGAATGTTTTTGGAAAAAGCCGTCCGAATCGCCGAAGAACATCAAAACAAATGGTATGCGTGGCAATCTCTGCGAACTTTGGGGAAATGTTTTCTCGCCGAAAAAAATCCGCGGGCGGCTTTGAAAAATGCGCGGAAGGTTTTGCAGATCGGCGAAAAAATCGGCGACCGTCAAGCCGTCCGCGAAGCGCATCTGCTCAACGCCGAAGCCTTTTTAATGCAGGAGGATTTCGTGAAATGCGGCGAGCGGTTGCAGGTTTTACAGGACGAAACGTCGCAAACGCAGATTGATCTCGGATTTGTCGGCGAACTTCAGAGACTGCAAGGCGTTTTGGCAATTTCACGCGGCGATTACGACATTGCCCGCCAACATTTCGGCAAAAGCGTTTCGATTTTTGAAATGCTCGGCGACCGGTATCGTTTGGCTTTGGCAAACTACTGGCTCGGATTTTCCTTCGGAAAAACAAATCCTGAAAAGGCAAAGGAATTTATCAATCAGGCAATCAAAGATTTTTCGGCGATGGGCGCCGCGCTCAATCTCGAACAGGCGACCGAAAATCTTTCAAAAATTTCGTCTGCAAAATTTGTTGTCCAAACAAACACCGCATCATTGATTCACTCGCTCACGGCGCGGCTCGCCGATTCAATGATTTCCCGCGAACTTCTTCTCCACGAACTTGCTTCCGTTTTGCATCTTGAAACAAAAGCCGAAAATATTTTGATACTTGCGCCCGATGCTTTCAACAAATTGAGTGTCGCCGTCAAATACGGTTTCAAAGATGTCGAAAACTTGCGGTTAATCAGGGAAATCGAAAACAAAACCGACGCGGCAACTCTCGAAGAATTTGCAAAAAAGAAAGATTGGTTTTTCCGTAAATTTCAGACGCCGCAGGAAAAACCCGTTTTTTTAATTATCGCGCCGCTCGCGTCCGCCGTTTTGACCGAAAATCTTTCGCTCGAACCTCTTTTGAAAATCGTCCAGATTGGTCTCACAGCCTGCGCGGCGCAGTCAAATCCGGCGCGGAGACCTGAGAAAAAAGAATTGAAAAAAATCTCCGAAGAGGATTCGATGCCGGATTTTATTTACACGAGTCCGGCGATGGAAAATCTGGTCGAAGAGATTCGCAAAATCCGTTCGTCCGACGTCACTGTTTTGATCACGGGCGAATCGGGAACCGGCAAAGAACTTATCGCGCAATCAATTCATCGTTTGTCGGCGCGAAGCAATCAACCTTTCATCCCGTTTAACTGCACGGCGGTTCCGAAAGAGCTTTCCGACGCATATCTTTTCGGTTATCGAAAGGGTGCGTTCACGGGCGCGACCACGAACAGCGAAGGCGTGATTCTCGCGGCTTCGGGGGGCACGCTTTTTCTCGATGAAGTCGGCGATTTGCCGCTTGAAATTCAACCGAAACTTCTGAGGTTTTTGCAGGAAGGAGAAATTCAGCCGCTTGGCGAAAATCATCCGATCAAGACGGACGTGCGAATCGTTGCCGCGACCAACGCCGACCTCGAACAGATGGTTGCCGAAGGAACTTTTCGTGAAGACCTTTATTATCGGCTCAATGTCATTCGTCTGCAGGTTCCGCCGCTTCGGGAAAGACGTTCTGAAATTCCCGCTTTGATAAATCATTATGTAAAAGTTTATTCGGATAAATTCAATCGTCAAAATATCCAAATTGCCGCGCAAACAATTGATTTGCTGGCGGTTGGTGAATGGCAGGCAAATGTCCGTGAACTGTGTAACGAAATCCAACGCATTATTGCCCGTTCAGAAGATAACTCGATTATCACGCCCGCCGAACTTTCGCTCGAATTGCGATTGGTTTCTACTCCGGCGACGGAATCTTTGATGACGGCAGCTTTTTCCTATTTTGATCTGTCAATGCCGGAAGCGATTGAAAAGCTCGAAAGAGAAATGATATTTGTCACGCTCAAAAAAAATAATCGCAATATCAGTCGTTCGGCGAGGGAACTCGGCATTACACGGCGCGGGTTGCAGCTTAAACTCGGTCGCTATGACCTCCGAGAAACATAAAACTCGATTGTCCGAACGGTTTGCCAATTTCAGCACACAAATGACACCCCAAAATGGGAGTTTTTACCGTTACAAACGCGGAAAAGAGATTCTGCGCGAAGCAGTTAATAGCCTGGAAAAAGAAAATCGTGCCAAAATCCTACCACTCGCCAAAAAAGAAAAAGCACTTACGCTCGGTAAGTGCTTGATAATATTTGGTGGAGATGAGGAGGGTCGAACTCCTGACCTCTGCATTGCGAACGCAGCGCTCTGCCAAACTGAGCTACATCCCCGTTTTGAATTTCAAATTTCAGATTTTAAATTTCAAATCTGCGAAAATTAAATTAGCTTAAATCACAAAACGCGTCAAGTTTTGTTTTGATTTTCGATAATTTTTTAACCGCCAACTGCCAATTACTGGACGGTGGCTGCCGCGAGCAGCGAGCCTTTCGGGTCTGAAGCATACGCTTCGCCGTCTTCGATTTTTCCGATGATGCCGTGAAAAACGATGTCCGCGTCCTGCAAAACGACGACGACATCGCCGGGACTAAAAAGTTTTTGGTCGATCGGGAATTTAATAACCGTCGCGTTGCCGCTTTCCTGTGAAACAACGTCGTATTCAAATGTATCAGCGTTAAAGCTGAGCGTCTGGCAAAATGATACTTCCATAATATTTAATCCCAAAGTCAAAAGTCTTCCGGAAATTTCGATTTTAACTTTTTGAAAGTGTAAAGTCCAAAGCGATTGCGTCGTGATCGGACAAAGGCGTGCCGTTTTCATCCTTTAGATTGCCGATCGTTTGCGGTTTGCCCTTGATTTTAATGTCTTTTCCGGCGAACCAATCAAGTCTGCCCGAAACCCGTCCGCCGACGCGACCCGCTGCCCAGAAAATG
>CADEFG010000134.1 GCA_902826505.1 uncultured Acidobacteriota bacterium | reverse complement strand
TTTCGTCGAACTGCGGATGAAACACGGAATGTCGCTCGTTGATGCGGTTGTTGACGCCGGTGCGGTGCGTTTTCGTCCGATGCTTTTAACTGCCGCCGCCGTCATCGTCGGTTCCGCGGTGATGCTCGCCGACCCGATCTTTCAAGGTTTGGCGATTTCGCTGATGGCTGGCGAAGTTGCTTCGCTTTTACTTTCGCGGATGGCGGTTCCGGTTTTGTTTTACCTCAGCGAACGCAAAAAACATCCCGAAACTGCCCGTAAACCTGACGAGAAAATTATTCTCGTGGCAACAGACTTTAGCCTGCAATCGGCAGTCGCGCTAAAATTTGCCGACAAAATTGCCAATGCTCTGGGCGCGCGATTGAAAATCTTAAACGCCCGCGAACCCGATCTGCCGCCGTATTTTACGGAATCGCAACTCGAAGAAATCGCCGCCGGAGAAAAACAAAGCGATGATCATATAGTTGAGCAAATAAATCGGTTCGCCGGTGAAAATCTTGGTGCGGATCGTGAATTTGAAGCTGTCGCTGACGACGATTCGCCGATCAACGCCATTTTGGAAGAATCCGAAAAAGCCGAGACGATTCTCATCGGGCTCGGGACAAACGGGCGCGGCGGTTTTGAAAAACTTCGTTTTGGCTCGGTTGCCGAAAGTGTGCTCAGAGAAAGCAAAACCGCGGTTTTAACCGTTAATCAGAATGTCGAAACCGATCAGGCTTTCGAAATCAGGACGATCATTTGCCCGGTTGATCTTTCAAACGACTCGGCAAATGCGCTCAGGTACGCGGCGCGGCTGGCACAACTGTTCGATGCCGAATTGTCCGTCGTCCAGGTTTTGTCAAAACCCGACGATGCCGAAATTTCACCGAAACTCTGCGATTGGATACCGGATGAAACGCGTTCGAATTATCATTTGCGGGAAATCATCAAAAAAGGCGATTTCTTAGAACAGATTCTCCGTGAAGCCGACGCGTCGGCGGCGGATTTGATCGTCATCGCGGTCAGTCATCGCATTTTTTCCGATCAAACGCTGGGCACGGAAACTTCCGCAATATTGCGCCGCGCAAACTGTCCGGTCATCGCGGTTCCCGGCGATTCTGAATTTGAAAGCGAAAAAGTAAAATTGAAATGATTTTGTGAGAATCACAAAACGAAAAGTCCAAATGTTGAAGGCAAAAGGCTTTGTGCCGGAGCTCTGCCGCTTTCCGGGTAACGTGTAAATTCCGGGCAGAAAAAATCAATGGCAACATCGGAGATTTTCCCGACTAGAAAAAAAATAATTTCCGCAAAATTCATTCGTTTATATCAGTTTTCAGTTGCGTGCGATCTTTGGAGCAGAAGCCAGATCCAATTGAAAATTGCGGTAGGAAGCCTTTCGTTGAAATAATACTTTCTCTTAAAAAGCCGTCACCTGACAACCTAAAACTCATCAACTCCTAAAATCTAAAACGACAATTATTTTCACGAATATTTTCGCAAAACTTTCGACAAGTAAATTTAAGTTAGCTTATATAATCACATTCTTATATAGCCAAGTCATAATATAAAAAGTAAGAAAATCTAATATAACTGCTAATTGTTATACAAGCAGTTTTAATATATATATGAATTGGTTACGGTATTTTACAACAAATTACTAATAAAGGAGACCAATATGAAAATAGCAAAATTAATCATTTCAATTATTTGGATCTTCCTGGGATCTATTTTAATTACGACCCAAGGCGTGTCAGCCGGTGGCGATAAGGAGAACGGCAAGGATCTATACAAACAAAATTGCCGGCTTTGTCATGAAAAAGATTCGCCGAACGGAGAATTTACGCCGATGAGTTTGACCCAAGATCAATGGAAGGCGTTTTTCAAAAACAAATTTGAAGCAAAACATAAAGACGTCATTTTAGAACGTGAAAAAAAGAAACTGCTTGAATTTTTGACGACAAAGCAGATCGAAATCATACAAAAATACTGCGTCGATCATGCGGCAGACTCCGAACAACCGCAAACCTGCAGTGAATAGTTTATTTGATTATTGAAAAGGCAATCAAAATCAATGCCTACAAAAGGAGGAGTTATGCGTAAAATTTTATTTATCATTGGGATTACGCTGATACTTGCCATTTCTGTCCAGTTTGTTTGGGCGCAAAACCCCGAACCGGCGGCTTCCCCCAATCAACTTCCGCCGACCGAACAGGATGTCATTCGAATTGAAATCGAAAAACTGAAACAAACGGTCAAAGCGCTCGAAGAACGGCTGGCGGCGCAGGAAGTTAAGAAACCGGAACAGACGCAAACAGCGCAAACGGAAACCCAAAAACAAACAGAAGAAAAAGTTAAGGAATTAGACCGCCGCGTGACAAAGAATGAACGCGATACATCGCTGCAGCGAATCCGTTTCGGCGGTGATTACCGCTTTGAAGCGCATTCGATTCGCGCGACGCTACCGGCACGTTATGACGGAATGAAGCTTCAGAACCTCTTGGTCAAGACGATGTTCACAATGGGTGTGCTCGGTCGTCCGCCGATCAGCGTAAATGAAATAAATCAAACCGTTGCCGGCAATTACAGTAATTATCAATATTTTACATCGAATCTGACATTCAATCAGTTGAAACAATCGATGGCGAGTTTCCCGCAAAATTTACAACAGCAATTATTCGGAATGTTGCTGCCCGAAACATTTGTTCCCGAACAGAAAGCCAACAACCAGATTCTTTACACGAACCGGTTTCGGTTCCGGCTCGACGCACCGGTTTCGGAAAATATGAGTTTCAGCGCACGCCTCAGTATGTATAAAGTTTTCGGCGATTCGACCGGTGTCCAGGTTTTCAACGGTCAGCCGACTTCGTTCAACATTGACGGAACGACCGCCGGCGTGCCGAATTCCGACCAGCTTCGCGTTGAACGCGCTTATTTTTCGTGGGATAAAATGGGCGGCTCGAAATTTTTCCTGTCGATCGGTCGCCGTCCGTCAACGAGCGGACCGCCGCTGCAGTTTCGCGAGGACGAATTACGAGGCGGAACGCCATCGGGCGCCTTGATCGACTATCAGTTCGACGGCATTACATTTGGCTACAAACTGAGCGACAAGACAATTTTGAGAATTTGCTACGGACTTGGTTATGAATCGGGTTTCGGCAACGGCGATCTGATCAAAATGCCGCAGGACAGATTGAAAGACGTTCATTTTTTGGGCGGTAATTTCGATATTTGGAGTTCGGAATCAATGCTTATTCAAGCGACTGTCGCCCGTGCGTTCGATGTTACGGACGGCTTTAACGGGCTTGTCGTGCTGCCGAATAATCCTTTAACGGGCGAAACGGTCGCGGCTCCGGTCGTGATGCGTTTTACGCCCTCGGCGAATCTCGGCTCGATCAATCTGGCAGGAATTACGGTCACGAAAAAGATTCGGCGGCTTGATTTGTTCGGCAGCTTTAATTACGTCGGCTTGCGACCGAACGAAGTGACGACGCCGTTCGGCGGAATGATGTCCGATCCGTTTGAAACGCCGCAAAACCGTGACGGCGCGATGATCTATCTCGGTGCGCGCTACAGTTTCGGCACCGAAGACAGAACGAAACTCGGATTTGAATTTAATCACGGTACAAAATACTGGTTTAATTTTGCGCAGGCGGAAGACGACATTATTGCTCCGAAAACAAACACGCGCGGCGAAGTTTATGAAGTTTATCTGACCCACCGCATTACCAGTCGGTTTATTTTGAAGGGTGATTATATTGTTTATAACTACCGCTATTCGGGTTCGGGCTGGCACATCGGCGCGCCGCAAAAATTGGACGGAACGCCGATTCTCGGTTTCCCGACCTACAGCGATGCGCAAATGTTTTCACTGAGCACCATCGTTCGGTTCTAAGGAGGCGTTATGAAAAACAATCGTTTACCAGCAATTCTTTTAATTTTTGCGATCGCGGCGCTTTTCAACGTGACGGAATCGAGCGCGCAGGAAGTGACGAAGAAATCTCACGGCGATTATTTCGAACATTACGAAGGCACGAAAACCTGTCTGCAATGCCACGAAAAAGATGCCGAAAACTTTTTCCACTCGCAGCATTATCAATGGAAGGGCGAGGCGCCGAAGATCGTTAATGCCGGTAACAGAAAACTCGGCAAACTCAATACGTTCAATGATTTTTGCACGAGCCCGACCGGCAACTGGATCGGTTTCGTGAAAAATTCGCGCGGCGAAATAATCAGTCGCGGTTGTTCAGCCTGCCATGCCGGCAACGGTTTACTGCCTTCGGAAACGATGAGCCGTCAGCAGCTTGAAAACATCGATTGTTTGATTTGTCATGCGAGCGGCTATCGCCGTGATCTGTATCAAAACGAAAAGGGCGATTTTGAGTGGAAACCGATTCTCTGGAAAAATCAGGAAGGTCTAAATTCCGTCTCAAAACGGATTTCAAGCCCGACCCGCGTGATGTGTCTGCGCTGCCACAGCGCATCGGGCGGCGGCGCGAATTACAAGCGCGGCGATCTCGAATATAAACTTGCCAATCCTGACCGCAGCTTCGACGTGCATATGGCTTCGGAAGGAAAAAATATGCAGTGTGTTGCCTGCCACGGCGGGGAAAATCACCGGGTACTCGGACGCGGAACGGATTTGTCGGGAAGCGATACGGTGGACAAGACATTGACCTGCGACAGCGCGGCGTGTCATTCGTCGCCGCCGCATAAAAATCCGGTCTTAAACAAACATTCGGCGAACATCAATTGCACGGTTTGTCATATTCCGAAGTTTGCCCGCGATGAACCGACCGATATGATGCGCGATTGGTCGAAACCGTTTTACAGCGCCGAGGCTGATAAATACTCGGCGACGATCGCTTTGCAAAAAGACGTGACACCCGTTTATGCGTGGTTCAACGGTTTGACCAAAGCGCAGCTTCCGGGCGAACCCGCCAATTTGCTGCCTGACGGAACGGTCGGAATAATGATTCCGCAAGGCACGCGCGACGATCCGAAAGCCAAAATTTATGCCTTTAAACTTCATCAGGCAAAACTTCCGCTGCTCGCCGAAAAAAACTGGCTGATTCCGATCACGGTCGAACATTTCTTCGCCAACGGTCAAATCGACCCGGCGATACAAAGCGCGGCGAAAGAATTGTATAATTTGACGAGCGTTAAATATACCTGGGTGGCGACGACCCGTTATATGGGAATCTTTCACGGTGTGCAGCCGAAAGCGCAGGCGCTCAAATGTATGGATTGTCACGGACCGAAAGGCATTATGGATTGGAAAACACTGGGCTACAAAGGAAATCCCATGGCGTTGAAGCCGCCTCCGCGAAAGAATTAGAAGCCATTTCTTTCGCACCAAAAAGGCAGGTATCGAACAATACCTGCCTTTTTTAATGTCATTTCGGCAATCGGCAGAGTTTATTTTTATCGTATTTTTTATCATAAAAAGGAGTATAAAAATATGTTTGATCCAAGCAGCAGCATTCAGGATTTTCTGGTTTTCGGCGAATTCGGCGACGTTAATCCGTCGATCACGGATTCTTCGACCTTTACATTTATGACGCCCGAGCGTATGGAAGAACTCTTCGAACACGAGATCGAAGGCTGTTTTCTCTATTCGCGGCATTGGAATCCGACCAACAAATATTTATCGAAAGCCCTTGCGCGGATGGAAGACAGCGAATCGGCGCAGGTCGCCGCTTCGGGAATGGCGGCGATCAGTTCGACGCTTTTGCAGCTTTGCGAAAGCGGCAGCGAGATCATTTCGGCGCACACGATCTACGGCGGAACTTACGCATTTTTCAAAAACTTTCTGCCCCGTTTCGGCATCAAGATTCATTTCGTTGACATTCAAAATTTAGCCGCGATCGAAAAACTCATCAACGATCGAACCCGCGTGATCTACTGCGAATCGATCAGCAATCCGCTGCTCGAAATCGCCGATATTCCGAAAATTTCGGCGCTTGCCAAAGCGCGCGGTCTGCGGCTCGTCGTTGATAACACTTTCAGCCCTTTGATCCTCTCGCCGATTCGGCTCGGCGCGGATATTGTCGTTCACAGTTTGACGAAATTTATCAACGGGACGAGCGATTGCGTAGCGGGCGGGGTTTGCGCGAGTGACGAGTTTGTTCACAAACTGACCGACATCAATTCCGGCGCGGCAATGCTTCTCGGCGCGGTCCTCGACAGCACACGCGCCGCCAGCATCTTGAAAAATCTGCATTCGCTGCATCTGCGGATGCGTCAGCACAGCCGAAACGCGCAGTTTTTAGCCGAAAATTTTCAAAATCTCGGACTCAAGATTTTTTATCCGGGACTCACTACCCATCCACAACATGAGCTTCTCGGGTCGATGATGAATAAGGGGTACGGTTTCGGCGGTATGCTCGCCCTGGACGTTGGAAATCTGGCAACGGCGAATCGTTTGATGACGCGAATGCAGGAAGAAAAGGTCGGGTATTTGGCGGTTAGTCTGGGTTATTTCAAAACGCTGTTCAGTCCTCCCGGACACAGCACTTCATCAGAGATTCCCAAAGCCGAACGCGATGCGATCGGACTCAGCGAAGGTCTCGTCAGATTTTCGATCGGTTTGGATAATGATATCGAGCATACATTTGAACGGATTAAAAAATGTTTGCGGGAAACCGCCGTGATCTAATTTCAATGGATGCGGACGAAGGCAGAAGCCCGGGCGTGCGGGCTTCTGTCTTCAAGGAAACATCCTTTTGAAAATTGCCGGAGGTTTATTCTTTGATCGTAAAAGCGCGGATTTCCAATGCCAGTTCGCTTTGCAGACGGGTTTGTTCCGTATTCAGCGATTTACGTTCTTTGTCCATATCTTCGAGCCGCGTTTCCTGTTCGCCGGCTTTCGCGATGTAGCGCGCGATCAGCGTTTTCGCTTCGGGCGTTTTCGAAAGCGCCTCGATATTTTCGCGAAGACGTTTTTGGTCGTCTTCGATTTTTTCGACTTCTTCGTCAAACGAGCTCAATTTGTTCACGATCTCGTTGATCTTGATCCGCAGATCGATCAGTTTTTCTAATTTGGCGCGGGTTTCTTCGTTGATATAGCGCTGCGAAACAAAAAGCTGGAGATCGGTTTTCGAAAGCGAGGTCAATTGATAATTATCCGATAAACCCTGCCGGACGCTGATTTTTAAATCCTTTTCCTCAAAACCTTTGAGTTCGACGCGGAAGCGATGATATTTCTGCGTCGTGTAATCGGGTTTCGGCGTATCGTCGCTCAAGGTCCAGCCGTCCTGCACCGGATATTCGATATAGAGCACCTTCGGGCGATTTGTTTGATTCGAGATTTGGTAGATTTTTTCGGAAGTCTGGAAATAATGCACCTGAAAAACGCCGTTGACGACTTTGATGATCTTTGCCGGTTCGCGGTCTGCCTGGTTGCGGACGCGCACGTGCGTTCCGAGATCGAGCGCGAACGAGATCAACCGCTGTTCTTTTGCCTTCAAACGTTCCATCAAGGCTTCGCCCGCGTAGGCATTGCCGTCGATGACTGTCAAGCTGCCCGATTCGAGCGTCAGACTCGTCATATTTTTGAGCAGGACGCCGCTGAACGGTCGGTCGCGCCGGACGCCTTCGTTATAAATGGTCGCTCGTTCGCCGTCCATTTTTGTCTGAATGATCGGAATCAGCGCCGAACGGTCGCGCATCACCGTGATCGGCTGTTCGATCCGGTATTCGAACAAATCGCCGATTTCTTCACCCGTCGTCGTGTTTTGATAACTGCTCGCGGAGTTTTGCAAAGCATCGCTGACGGTTGTCGAATTGCGGTCAACGGTTCTGAAATTTGTCACTTCCTGCCCGTCGACGACAAAAACGTTCTGCTGGGCGGTTGAACCATTCAAAGTTACGCCGGGTTGAACTTGAAGCAAATTGGACATATTTCTGCCGTTCGTCGGCAGATTGGTGATCTGTTGCGCGTTGATATTATTTCCGACCGTCGCGTCCGTCGTATTCACCATCCCGCTTTGCGGTTCGTAAACCTGCGGATTAAGCTGTAGATCGCGCGGTGTCGGAACAATCGGGCGATAACGATAAAATGGTTTTTGAAGCTGTTGGATAAACGAGATCGGTGAGCCGGAAACCAGCGACAACTGGACGTTTTGCCAGTCTTCTTCGCTGACGTTGTCAACGATCGCCCAGCCTTGAAAAAACGGTTTGCCCTCCTCGTCAAGAACGACGCGATAGGTTGTTTTCCAGATCGGCGCAGCGATCGTGTATGACACGATCATTTCGCGCTGTCCGCTGCCGTTCGAGGTGATCGAGATGGTTTTCGCGTCGCGCCGCCTGGTCGAAGCCGCCGCGTTGGAAAATTCGTTCAAATCTTTTTGCGTGCCTTCGTCCAATAATTTGACGCTTTTGACATCCGCGAGATCAAAACTCGAAATCTCGCCCGTTTCCGACGCGATCACCAGAACGCTCGTCGTCGTCGTTTCTTTTTCGGTGCGGATCTGTTTGCGCTCGACCGTCAGGATCGAACCGGTCGCCGCGCCTTTTGACGAAGTGACCGCGACCTTTGCGCCTTGCAGTTGGGAAAGAACGCCCGCGATGCCGCCGCCGTCGCTCGTCAGCGGACTAACCGAAAAGGGAATTTCCGCCATTTTTGAGGAAACCGGCGCGGACGAATTATATGAAACCGCGCCGATCTTGCCCTGCCCGAGATCGAGCACGACCATCGATTTGAGAACGTCGTCAACCTGTGATTGTTTGAACGAAAGATTGATTTCCGCGTCGCCCGAAACAATTCCGCGCCGTTCGATGTAGGAAACGCCGTTCGAATACAAAATCACGCGGCGAATCGGCAATTGACCGACCGCGTTATTTTCGATTTTCGGCGGATTTTGTTTGGGTATTTTGACGGGCTGTTTCGTGAGCCGCATTTGTGCCGGAATCGAAATCGAACACACCAATATTAAAGAGAGAAAAAGTTTGATCTTCATAGTTTTGCTTCCTTGTTTAAGATTTTGGATTTTATTGAAACTTCCGAACTTAAAGATGTTACGACATCGATAAATAGTTGCTTTGGGCAAAAAAAGACGGACAAATCATAATCGAATTCGTCCGTCCGCGCAAATTATTCCTGAAAGTTTAAGATTGCTGGGTATTGGTGCTCTTTTCCGTTTCTTTTTGGGTTTCTTTGTTCTTTTCCTCTTTTTTCTTCAGATAATCGGCTTTTCCTTCTTTGCAGCCGGTCGCGATTTTTTCCTTGTCGCCCTTGTTTTCCTCGATGTTCTTTTTGATCGCTTCCTTGGCAAAATCGATCGCGTATTCACGGATCTTCCGCGAAACGAAATCTTCATCTGCTTTTTTTGAATCGTTCGTCAGCAGATCGAGAAATTCGTCGCATTCGGCAACGCCGGTTTTTGCGCTCTCGTTCGGATTTGCAGAATTGCTCGTGCCTGAATTGCTGGATGAACCGCCGCCGGAAGTGGCTTTGTCGATCAAACTGCACCCGAACGAAACGGTTAAAAGTAATAAAATAGCGAATAAAACGGTAACTTTGTTTTTCATAATTTTCTCCAAAATCTATAGCCACGCAAATTTTAAGAGAAAATCCGATATTTTGAAAGTAAGCGAATCTAAAAAGAGTTCTGATTCGTGTTTTTCCCGTTAAATTCGTAGATCACGTAAAGATTCAGTGCGCTGTCTTTGATCTCGGCGCGGACGTCTTTTACGGTCGCCTGCATATTTCCGTTGGTCGCGGCGATCGGCAGATTTAAGGCGATCTGTTTGCCCTGCAAAATTTGGATCGGATTGACGCGTTC
>CADEFG010000133.1 GCA_902826505.1 uncultured Acidobacteriota bacterium | reverse complement strand
AGGCGCCAAGCCGCCAAGAAAAATATCAAGAAACTTAGATTACAAAGTAATAATTTATTACTCTGTTTTTAAGTTTTGTGATAACTCAAACTTTGCGCCACCAGCGCCTTGGCGGGAAAATTACCGGTTGTTTCCCGCCAAGGCGCCAAGGAAAAACTTGATATCTTTCTAAATTCAATGATCGAAAAGTTGCAAAATTAAAAAAAAACACAGTACTTAACGGTATTGATTCGATTTCGAGTCTGACGCCGGTGAGTTTGGATTAAAGAATTATTCAGACAAAAGCCGCTCTTTATATCAAACTTTTTGTGAAGAATCAAAGACGAAATTATTTGTTTCGGGAATTTTTGTAATTTCGCCTTTGATTCGTTTTTTTACGGTAAATAACGATTCGGAATCGGAATGTCGCTGCCCAGTCCGAATGGCGCGATCAAAACGCCCGCCGTTGACCGGTTGAGATACCAGGTTCCGTTTCGATAAACGGCAACGTCCGATTTGCCGTCGCCGTCATAATCGCCCGGTGCAAGCACGTCGTCGGCTAATCCGAATTGAATGAAATCATTTCCGCCGCCGCTTTTGCGGATATACCAGAATCCATCGGACGGGCGAAAGACCGCCAGATCATCTTTTCCGTCGCCGTCATAATCAGCCGCGACGGGTTTATCGCCCGCCGCGCCCCAATGGATAAAGTCCACCGTCGCGTAATTACCGCCCGAAAGTGAAATAAACCAGCCGTCAACGCTGTAGGTGACAAAATCGCCTTTGCCGTCGCCGTCAAAATCACCCGCGACCGGTAAGCCGGTTTCAATGTTCGAAAAAGTCAAAACGCTTCCATTTCCGCTTCTGAGAACATAGAAAGTGTGATTTGACGGGCGGTAAACGGCAATATCGGCGCGTCCGTCACCGTCATAATCCTCGATTACGGGAGCATCGCCCGGCAAACCCCACGAATAACCGGCAAAGGTCGCGTTCAAACTGTTCAAAACGTAAAAATCGGGGAAATTGCTGTCGGCATTCGGACGGAAAACAGCGACATCGGTTTTCGAATCGCCGTCATAATCGCCCGGTGCGGGCTGGTCGGCGGCTAAGCCCCAGTTGGCAACCGTAAATCCCGCAGATGAACGATTCAGATACCAATTGCCTTCCGATGGACGATAAACCGAAAGATCGGTTTTACCGTCGCCGTCAAAGTCTGCGCGGGATTTGAAAAATTGCGGATCGCCGCACAAATAATTGTAAATTTTCACAGTATCAACGCGCCAACCGATGGCGCCGACCGAAGCGTCGTAGCCGGCTCGCCAGCGAATCCGGGCATTTTGCCCGGAGGCGGCTGCCGGCATCCGAATTTGAGTAGTTATATAACCGTTCGAATTTCCTGTCCAGGCTTGTCTGCCCGCCAGCGGACTCATAAATGCCGTGCTGATCGTTCCGTTATAGCCGCCCTCCAGAAACGAACCGCCCGCCGCGATTATATCCTGAAAAGCACCGCCGTTGATGCTGATCTCTACCACACCACCGTCAAAGGTGGATTCAAGATTGTAATTATTTCTAAACGCCAGAATCGGATCTGCTAAGGTACCCGGCATAACAGTAATGCTCGGCGAAGTCAAAATCGCCTCGCCGACGGTTGCCGGATTCGGGACAAAGACGGCATTCGGCGCGCTGTCCGGGGTCGCTGTATTAGTAACCCAGGCAACTCCCGAACCCGACTGCTGGCTCGTCCAATTTGCCGGAAGCGCTGGCGCGGTAACGCCGTCGAAGTTTTCCGTCAATGAAAGATTTGGTAACCCGAGTTGGATTGAACGAGTAAAACTTGTTGCGCCGAGACTGCTGGTGACGTTAAAAGTCAGCTGCCAAAGGGAATTGCACGGCGCGTTTGACGGAATCGTATATGAAACGGTCTGCGTGACCGTCTGACTGATCTGAATCGTCCCGTAGTTTGCCGAACCGCCGCCGACAACCTGTAAAACCGTGTTATTGGCGACCGCACCGCTCGGATTATTGAGCGGAATTGACAGCAGAATTGTTTCGCCTGCTTCGGGATAACCGTTCCCGTTGCCGCCCGGAGCCGGATCGGTAAAGGTAAATTGCGGCGATTGAATGAGATTCGGCGTCTCGAACGATTCGGTTACCGCCGCCGGCGAAGTCGTTTGAATGCTCGCCAAAAATCCCATTCCGCGAAGGGCAAACCCGCGCCAGATCGCCGCGACATCGTTGGGATCACCAACTTGGGCGGCGGTCAAGATCGCGTCGCGTTCCTGGAGAAACGTCGGGGCAAGCGGCGCGAGCTTCATCCCGTCGGTCACATATTGCAAAACCCGGCGATTGCCTTCCGCCGCGCCGT
Source organism: uncultured Acidobacteriota bacterium (assembly GCA_902826505.1). Lineage (GTDB taxonomy): Bacteria > Acidobacteriota > Blastocatellia > Pyrinomonadales > Pyrinomonadaceae > JAFDVJ01. Next base: position 7,423 of record CADEFG010000133.1, on the reverse strand, counting down.
GCATCGCGATCAGCTGCCCGCGAACTTCCCACAAGGCGGTTGACCAAATTTCGCCGGCGTTATGGACCTGGTCGCACTGCGCGACGCCGATCGGTCCGCGCGGGAAAGCGCTCTGTGAACCGTCGAGCAAAGCCGCGCAGCCGGCATTAAGATATCTGAAAGTATATGGATTATGCGGTCTGCCGTTTGGTCCGACCGCTGCTTTCAACGCGAGCGGAAAACGCCGAATCCCGTAATAACAATTAGAGTCGGAACTTGGAACTATTTGATCAGTTATATAACAACCGACAGTATAGGTTCCCAAAACATTATCAGCCGGTTCGCTGAGCAGCGCGAGCGCGTAAAAATCCGACCAGCCTTCGCCCATTCCGGCTGCCATATTGGTCGAAAGACCGCTGCCGTTGCCGTGCAGGCGGTTTGATAATCCGTGCGAGATTTCGTGAACGATGACCTGCGCATCGAGCGCGCCGTCGCGGTCGGGTGTCGAGGGCGTCCAAATAAATAATTGGAGTCTTCCGCGCCCGCCGTCGGCAGGGGTGGAAAAATTCGCGCTGTTTGTGCCGCTGCCGTCCTGAACTTCGACCGAGATCGAGTCGTTGCCGGTGCCGCCGCGTCCGAAATTATCGGTTTGAAAGTTTCTTGCCGATTCCGTGAAACCGAGCCGGTACATTTCGTCGTGCCAGCGATTGACCGCGTAAAAAGCATTGGTCACTGAACCTTGTTGAAACTGGCTCGGCGGATAAGTTTGCGTCGGCGGGAGCGGTTCTTCGCCCGGCGGCGGATTGCCCGGGGCGGGATTATAGGTATAAACAAAATTGCGGTTCGGAGTGCCGAAAGCCCAGCCGTCCGGGTCAATGCCGTTCGGCGCGATGCGGTCGATTCCGGCTTCGGCGTTGTTGCCGATCGTCCGGTTTTCGCCGTCGGGAATCCAGCCGTTGTTGTTAAACCCGTACGGCGGTTCGTTGCCGATCAGGGTGAAACTCTGGCGGGCAATGATCGGCGGCTGCGGACACGGGGTCGGCATCAGACAGCCCGGTGTGAAAGGCGCCGGACTGTCCGCCGTTTTCGTCATGCTCGTCAGATTGCCGTAAACATTATAGGTCGCGGTTTGCGTTTGATGGTCGGTGATATTTTTGCGCCACAAAAGCGTTCCGTCGCGCGCGTCGACGATCACGTAAAAGGCTTCGTTTTGTGTCCATAAAAGAACGCGCCACGCCGCTCGGGCGACACCGGTTTCAACCGGAAAATACATCTTTTCAGCTGTTGTTTGGTCGGCAAACTGCCCGCGTTCAAAGGTGATCTTTAAATCGCCGGATGCCGCTTCGATTCTTTTTATGTCCGCTTCACTCGTTTCGAAGCCGATGTGTTTTGCCGCGTTTGAAACGGCAGTTTCGGCGCTTCCGAAATCGGTCGAAAGACTTTCATCATCGAGATCCGGCGCGAGATTATTAACGACGCGGACGATCTCGCCGCGTTTTGAAAACCCGGCTTTGATTTCACCGCGAAAAACCGGCACGTCTTTTATTTTTTGCGCGAAATGGACGAACGAAAGATTGCCGTCCGGGTTCGTGTAATCGGCGGTTTTTTCGAGCGCCTCGATCTGCGCGTTTTCCAAACCGATCAATTCGGAATTTTGCCGAAGGAACGAGCGCAAAATGTCGGCGCGCTTTTCATTGCTCGGCGATGTCAGAAAACCGATTTTCAGACCCGCTTCGGTCGCGATGATTTCGGGAATCCGCAAATCTTCGTTGGATTCGATCTTCAGATTCGAAATTTTCGAACGCAGCGCGGCTTCGGCATTGAGCATGCGCTGGCGGGCGGCGTCGATGACCGAATCGGTTTTGCCCGATTCTCCGGCAAAGCTTGCCATCGTTTGTTTCGCGCTTTTGTCGGTGCGAATGTCGTAATTTGTCAATTTGTTCGGTTTTTCTTCGCGCGTTGCAACTTCGGCTTCGGCGGAATATTGCCAGAACAAAAAGGCGCTTGTTAAGACGAACAGGATAAAAATTAAATATGTTTTTCTGAATTGATCGGCGTTGACGTTCATAAAAATCTCTCCTTTTTAAAAATCGTGATTAACAAATTATCAGCAATTTATCTGAAAAATCCTAAATTTTTCAAAAAATTTCTAAAAATTTACGAGGTCGAAAAAAAACAAAATATTTATTTGAGATTTAATTTTCGCAAAAGCGTTTCGAATCTCGAATCGGCGTGAAGATTTTCCAAACGCGGATCGGTTCGCAAAAGTAAAATGTTAGTATCGCTTTTTTCAAACGCTTTTTCCAGATATTCAAAGGCTTTACCGGTTTCCCGCAAAGCCGCGTAAACGATCGCGGCATCGGTAAAATCGATCTGTTCGCGGCTTGATTCGCGCAAAACCTTTTGCAGTATTTCGTTTGCTATCGCTTTTTCGCCGGCGAGCGCGTAAATATAGCTTTGCGCCAGAAACATTTCTTCGGTCGGCTGAATCCGCAAAGCAGTCTCGATATTTTTCAAAGCCGCGTCAAATAACCCCAGATGCGCGTAAGACAGCGCGAGTATAAAATACGGCGCGACCAGTTCGTTGTCGAGTTCGAGCGTTTCCTCAGCTTGAATGATCGCTTTGTTATAATCGCCGCCGAGAAAAAATCGGCGCGACAGACCGTTGTTTAAAAAGATCGAGATCGGGTCAAGCTGAATCGCCTTGTTTTGATAAAAAACCGATTCGCGGTGTTTTTCAAAACAGCATAACAGAAGACTTTTGTAATGAAAAGCAATCGGGTTATTCGGATTCGACTCGATCGCCCGGTCAAACGATATTTCGGCTGCCTGCGGGTTTCGCTCAAAGAAATGCCGGATGATGCCGTTTAAGATCAAAGCGTCGGAAAGCTGCGCGTCAAAATTAAGGGCAAGCTGGAGCGCGGTTTTGCATTCCTGAAAGGCTTTCGCGCGGCTGACCGCGTTGATGTTAAAAAGCCGGTAGTAGACATAACCGATGCCGGTGTAGGCAAGCGCGTAATGCGGATCTTTTCGGAGCGCCTGTCGAAAACATTTGAGCGCCGACTGCAGGCTTTCCTCGCGAAATTTGCTCGTCGAATTGCTGCCCAAAAGATACATTCCCTTCATATAAAGCCGGTAGGCGTCCGAATCGGAAGTTTGCGGGCGGGCAAGATTCGTGCGGTCGAAATTGTTGAGCCGAATCTGGAGCTTTTCGGCGATGACCAGCGAGATTTCTTTTCTGACCTTGAAAATATCGGTAAATTCGCAGTTATAATGCGTGCCCCAGATTTGCTGCCGATTTTGGGCGTTGATCAATTCGACGCTGATCTCGAGCCGGTTCTTAAATTCCGTGATCGAACCGAGCAGCAGATTCCGGGCGCCGAGCAAAAAGCCGATCTCCGAAGAATCCGACGATTTTAGGTTTTTATAAGGTTCGACGGCGTTATAAGCCATCACTTTGAGCGCCTCGATCTGCGAAAGATTGGCGATCAAGCTCTGCGTAATGCCGTCCGCCAGGTATTCAAAATCGGCGTTCCCGCTTTTGTTGACGAGCGGCAGCACGGCGAGCGAAACAAAAGTTTCGGGCGCGGTTTTTTCATCGTTCGACGTGATCGCTTCGCCTGTTTCGGTGATTGTCGGTTCGCTACTTGCTTTGACTTCTTCAACCGGATAAACAAAACTGTAGCCGCGCCCCGAAACCGTTTCGATAAATTTTCGCTCGCCGCGCGTTTCGCCCAAAATCCGGCGTAAAGCCGAAATATGCACGACCAGATTGCTTTCTTCGACAAAACTGTCAGCCCAGACTTTACCGAGTATCTCGGCTTTTTCGACCACTTCGCCCTGTTTTTGGACGAGCAGGAGCAGCATCTCGAACGCGCGCGAACTGAGCTGCACAACGCCGCCGTCCGAGAGCAGCTTTCTTTGTTTCGGGTCGAGACAAAAATCGTCGAATCTGTAAAGTTTGCTGACCATTTAAGGAAATCCCGTTATAACTGTTGAGAATTGTTTTCCAGCAACTGGACGAATTTTTTCGCCGCGAGCGACAGATTCCGGTCGCTCCGATAGATCACGCCGACCGGACGCACCCATTCTTTTTCGGCTAATTGAATGACCGCGAGCTGCGCGTTTCGCTCTTCGTCCTGCACCGACGGGTAAGGGACGATCGCCATTCCGAAACCGACCTCGACGGCGCGTTTGATGGTTTCGATATTGTCGAACTCGGCGACTTTGTGAACCTCGACGCCGTTTGTTTTGAGGATTTTATCGATCGCTTTGCGCGTCGGAATATCGCGTTCGAAAAGCACAAAATCGCGTCCTTTTAACTGGCTCGCTTTAACTTGCTGTTTTTTGGCAAATTCGTGGTCGAGCGGGCAGATCAAAACCAGCCGGTCGCTTTGCATCGGGACGATCGTCAATCCGCGGCGCGGTTCGGGAAACGCGACGACGCCGAGCTCGACCAGTCCGTTGAGCACATCGCGGACGACGCGCGTCGTCCGCGAATATTCGAGATCTATTTTGACGGACGGGAATTTTGACATAAATTCGCGCACTTTTGGCGGAAATTCGTGCAGTCCGATGCTGTAGATCGTCGCGACCTTGACCGTTCCGCCGATCTTGCCGACGAGCCCGCGCATACTTTCGTTGAGCGCGTCATAACAATCCAGCACATTTTTCGATTCGCGGTAAAAAACCTCGCCGGCAGTCGTCAGCCGAACCTCGCGGCGTCCGCGCACCCGTTCGAGCAGACGGCGTTTGAATTTTTCTTCCAATGTGCGAATTTGCTGGCTGACCGCCGATTGCGTAATAAAATTTCGTTCCGCCGCGAGCGAAAAACTTTGCAGATCGACCAGATCGCAAAATACTTTTAATGTTTCAATATGCATTTTTCATTTATCATTGAACATTTATCATTTATCAGTTAGAAAAGATCTGATGAATGACAAATGATAAATGTTCAATGGAATAATAAGTTCCGCTGAATAATTCGTTCAGGAAAATTCATTTTATCTTATCAGAATCAAACGCTATAATGAAATATACTTAAATATTCGGTGAATTCTGGTATTTTATGATTAAAGTTTGCTTTACGCCTTTTCGGCAAATATAATGATTTGACCGCAGTAACTTACCATAAAGATAAGGAAAAAAAGATGAAATTCAGCAATACTTTTCTGTTGAGAAAATTGCATCAATTAACAGGCATCGTGCCGCTCGGCGCGTTTTTTTTCGTGCATATGTTCACGAATTCAAAGGCGATGAGCGGGGCAAAAGTTTTTAACAGCGCGGTCGAGGATATCCATCATATCCCGTACCTGCTCTTTGTCGAGATTTTCGGGATCTTTCTGCCGCTGCTATTTCACTCGATTTACGGTGTTATTATTTCTTCCGAAGCGCGTCCGAATATTTCAAATTACGGCTACGGGCGCAATTGGTTTTATATTTTCCAACGCGTCACCGGAGTTTTTCTGTTTTTCTTTATCTTTTTTCATCTTTTAAATCTGCGGTTCGGGCTTATCCCGGGGCTTGAATCCTATGGAAATCCGGTTGCCGGCAATGCCGATCGGGCTTTTGCGATTGTTGCCGCCGAATTTAAAAACATCTGGATACTTATTTTTTACATTTTAGGGATTCTTGCAACGGCTTGGCATCTGGCTTACGGATTCTGGCTTTTTGCGGTTGATTGGGGCATCCTGATCGGCGAAAAAGCCCAGAAATACGCGCTTTACGCCTGCATCGGGCTGGCGATTTTTCTCGGCGCGGTCGGCGTCAACGCGGCAATCGCTTTTAATACGCCGTGCGGTTTATTCCCGAAAGCCTTGTGCAGTGAGCTGGAGAAAAAACAAATCGTGGAACCAAACAAGTCGGGAAAATTTTAAATCGGCGGTTTAGTAAATTAAAAATTTTATGGCTACTTCAAACGGATTAAAAATAGCGATTGTCGGCGGCGGACTTGCGGGATTGGCGGCGGCGATGAAGATTGCCGAACAAGGTCACGAAGTTGATCTGATCTCGGTCGTGCCGGTCAAACGCTCGCATTCGGTTTGCGCGCAGGGCGGCATCAACGGTGCGGTCAACACGAAAGGCGAAGGCGATTCGCCGTGGAAACATTTCGACGACACGGTTTACGGCGGCGACTTTCTAGCAAACCAGCCGCCGGTTCAAAGAATGTGCGATATGGCTCCGCAAATCATCAATTTGTTTGACCGGATGGGCGTTCCGTTTTCGCGGACGCAGGAAGGTTTGATCGATTTTCGACGGTTTGGCGGAACGCTTCACCACCGGACGGCGTTTGCCGGCGCCTCGACCGGACAGCAATTGCTGTATGCGCTCGACGAACAGGTTCGCAAATGGGAGTCGGCAGGGAAAGTCAACAAATACGAAGGCTGGGAAATGCTCTCGCTCGTGTTGGACGATTATCAGGTTTGTCGAGGGTTAATCGCGATGAATCTGCAAACGCTTGAATTAAAATCGTTTTACGCCGACGCCGTGATCATGGCGACGGGCGGACCCGGACTGATCTTCGGAAAATCGACCAATTCGATGACCTGCACCGGATCAGCGGTTTCCGCCGCTTACCAGCAAGGCGCGAAGTACGCGAACGGCGAATTTATACAGGTTCATCCGACTTCGATTCCGGGCGAAGACAAGCTTCGCTTAATGTCGGAGTCGGCACGCGGCGAAGGCGGACGCGTGTGGGTTCCGAAAAATCAGGGCGACGCGCGCGCGCCGCAAAGTATTCCGACGAACGAGCGCTGGTATTTCCTCGAAGAAAAATATCCGGCTTACGGCAATCTCGTGCCGCGCGATATTGCGACGCGCGAGATCTTTCAGGTTTGTCTCGAAGGCTACGGCGTCGGCGGCGAAAATCAGGTTTATCTCGATCTGACGCATATCGACGCGGAAACTCTGACGCGAAAATTGGGCGCGATCCTCGAAATCTACGAAATGTTCGTCGGCGACGACCCGCGTTTTGTGCCGATGCGGATTTTTCCGGGCGTGCATTATTCGATGGGCGGATTGTGGGTCGATTTCGAACAGCGGACGAATATTCCCGGACTTTTCGCCGCCGGCGAATGCGATTATTCGATTCACGGCGCCAACCGTTTGGGCTCAAATTCACTTGTCAGTTGCGTTTACGGCGGATTTACCGCCGCGCCGTCGGCGATCGAATACGCCAAAAACGTCGAACGCGGCGCGTCTGAGACAAACGGCGTTCACGCGGCGGAGCTCCGGCGTCAGCAGGAGCTAAACGATCAGATCATCAAAAACGAAGGTTCGGAAAATCAGTATAAAATCCACGACGAGCTCGGCAAAGTGATGACCGATAACGTGACGGTCGTCCGCTACAACGATCGTTTAAAGGCGACCGATGAAAAGCTTCTTGAATTGATCGATCGTTATCAGCATATTTCGATCAACGATTCGAATCTCTGGGCGACACAAG
>CADEFG010000132.1 GCA_902826505.1 uncultured Acidobacteriota bacterium | reverse complement strand
CCTTCGTCAAAATTATCTTGCCGAAAGCCGACGACAAGGTTTGGTTTGCTTTCCAGGCAATCAACAGATCGACCGCGAAACGCACAAAAAGCCACGTAAAAAAAACGGTCGCCGCGCCGATCGCGCTTTTGATCATGATAAATTCCCATGTGTCGGAAGCCGCCATTTTCGTGCGAAAGTTTGTCCAGGTGAGCGTCGAGTCTTCGGAAATCTCGGTTTCCGTCTGCCGGCGGTTGATCAAAAGAAAGACTGCCCAGCTAATGACCGAAACGATAATCAGTGCGATTATCCAGTAGAAAAGCGCGGTTTGATAATTATCGTTTAAGGGTAAAAAGTTTTCGGAAAGAATATCGTAGCGCGCCTTAAACCGCTTGTATTCGATGGCGACGGCGACTAGGACGAAAATTGTCGGCGTTAAAAAGACCCAGAACTTGTTTCTGGCAAAATCATCGAGCGAATTTATTTTGCGCCACAACCAGACGCAGACGCAGGCGATCGCCATCGTCCCGAGCGTGATAAAAGCCGTTTCCTTGGTCGCAAAAAGCAAAACGGCGGAAGCCGAAGCTAAAATCAGATAGATCGGCTGACCTTCGTTCCAGGCGAGCAGCATTTTGACGACGAAAAAGACCAAAGCCGCTTCGACGAGAAAAAAGACGACGCGCAAAATCCAGACAAATGTTTCGTTGGCGCCGCCGATAACGTTTGCCAGATTGAGCGCCGACGGCAGAAAGCAGATCAGCAAAAGCAGCGAAGTCCAGGCAATCGCCCAAATTCCGGCTTTGCGTTTTTCGATAAAAAAGAGAATCGAAACGACGATCGCGAAACTGAAGAAAACGAACAGAATCTCGTGGATAAAATAGCGCGAAATATAGACCATTCCCGGCGAGAGCGCGAGAAAGAGCGCGGCGAAAAGACTGCCGGTTTTGCCGATGTATTTCTTCAGAAAGAACGCGAGCACGACCGTCAGAACGCCAAAGATCGCGACGCTTGAGCGAATGCTCAAAGTGTTCAGACCGAAGGCTTTCGTAAAGGCAAGCGCGAGATAATAAAGATCGGGACCATGATAATTCGCCGGGTCGTATTTATATTCGCCGCTCCGGAAAAGCGTCGTCAGAAAATAACCGTTGACGCCTTCGTCGTGATGCAGAGGCTTTAATTCAAGCCAGAAAAAACGCACGAACGATGCGACGGCGGTCACTAAAATACAGCTAATTAACCAAATCAGGTCGTTGGTTTTTGGTTTTTGGTCTTCGATTTGGAGTTCTTCGTTCATTTTTTTTCCGGGAGCGCCGGAATCTCTGCCGGCAAGCGTTTGAAAAACGCTCAAAACTTTCGCTTCTCTTTAATTTTTAGGAGAATCGAAGTTCTTACGTCGCTTTGCGCCATTGCCGGCAAGGATGCCGGCGCTCCAATTATTTAACCTTAAAAACTTTATAGGCGCCGACTTCCGCGATGATCGGAAATTTGTAGAAAAATTCCTCGCGAACGGCGACATTGCCGGTTTCTTCAGGCGAAATTATGACATATTCGATGTTATTTTTCTGCAAAAAACGGTCGGCGAGCGCCGTTCCTTCGTAAATTCTTTTGACCTCGGATTCGCGCGGCTCGTAATCGATCCCGTAAGACGAAAGATGTCCCGAATAACGCATCAAAGAACGTCTGCCGGTTAAAACGACCGCCGAATTATAAGTCGGCGCGTTTAAGAATAAAGCGCGGCGGTCGGTTTTTTGTTTGATGATTTCGGCGATCTTGACCGCGTCTTTATCAAAAATCTTGTAATTGATCTGCCCGCTGATCGTTCGCCAAATATCGAGCGCGCCGGAAAATGTTAAAACGATCAAACAAACGGCGGCGAGGATTTTCAAAACCGCTTTTTTCTCCCAAGCCGATGCCAAAACATACGCGACGAACGGCAGCGAACCGACAAACCAGTAGATCAAAACCTTGATATTGTCCCATTCCCACGGCGCGAGCTTGACCGTGTTCGAGATCAGAAAAAGAAAGGCGAACGGCAGATAAAAAAGCAAAAGGTCTTCGACGTTTGGTTTTTGGTTTTTGGTTTTTGAAGTTAAATCATGCGCAGACGGTTCTGACTTTTGCGAAAAATAGATTAAAAACAAACCCGCGACCAGCAGCGGCGCGAAAAGTCCGATGTTTTTCGCCCAGAAGACGAAAAAGTTTTGCTTGCCCGAATCCCAACCGAAATGCCATTCGATAAATTTACTGAGTTCGGTCGCGCTGCCCGTTAGTGACCAAGCCAATTCGGGGACGGCGATGACCGCGACGCCGCCGCCGAAGGCGAGCCATGCGCGCCATTTATCGAGCCGGAAGAAAAACAAAAACGCGCAGACGACAAAGAGCGCCGCCAGACTGTGAACGTGGATCAAAGCGAGCGTTCCGGCGAGCAGTCCGACGAGAAAAGCGGAAAATGGAAAATGGAAAATGGAAAATGTTTTCTGTTCCGGTGTCTCGCCGGTAACTTTTTCTTCGTCTTTCTCGGCAGAAAATATTTCCCAAATTTTGGTCAGCGCGATCAATGTCAGCGGCATTCCGAAGAGAAGACTTCGTTGCGTCAGAAACAAAACGACCAGCGAATTTCCCCAGCGAAATTTTTCGCCGATCGTATAATCCTGCGGCAATTTCCATAAAAATGCGGTAAAACCCGAAGTGCTTTGCCAGAAATCTTTTAAGAACCAGATAAATCCGAGCCCGCCGCTGAACAGCAAAAGAATTGGCGCGATCTTTCCCGCCGCTTTGTTGCCGGTCAATTTGACCGTGAATTTTTCGAGCAGCACGACGAGCGAAAATCCTAAGAAAACGTTCTGCACGAGCATCGCTTCGCGGACGCTCGCGCCAAATTTGACAAAACACGCCGTCACGAAATCCGCCAGAAATGGATAGGTGAATTTGGCAAACGCGAACGACGGGTTTTCGGGCGGAAAATTATTGCCTTCGGCAAAGGAAAAGATCGCGCCGAGATGAAACGGCAGATCGCCGAGGTTTTGCGAGCCGCCCGTCAAGATTCCGTTTTCGGTTTCGATCATCGCGCGTTCAAAGAAAAACCAAAGCACTAAAAACACGCCCAGATAATACGCGAACCTTAAAATCTTGGTCACGTTCGCGCCGTCCAATTTGCCGCGTGCTTTATTTAAATTGGCTTTGAGCCGGCGAGTAAAATCCTTTCGCGTCAAAAGCGCGACCGGCAAAAGCGTGATGACGAGCGCGCCGAAAACGGTTGCGATCAAAAAACCAAAAAAACAGGCGAGCAAAAATCCGGCGGTCGCAAAAATCGCCGAGCCGACGACATTTCCCGCCGCCAAACGGACCAGCAGAGAATCTTCCTTTTCATAAAGATACGTCAGCGCCGTTCCGCCGCCGGTCATCAGCAAAATTAGCAGGCAGGTTAAAATCATTTCACTCATTTATAGCAAAAACTCGGCGTTGGTCAAATTAAATCGGGCAAAAGAAATGTGAAATTCCGATTTTATTTAAGAAAACTGCTACCCGATCAGGCGGGGCGCGGTGGTTACCAAATATTGTATAAATTTCAGAGCAGCGAAAAAATATGTTTTTCCCGGCTTTTTGACGATAAAATTGAAAGGTGAAATAAAAATTATGCGCTATTTTGTCGGATTTATGATGTTTGCTTTTTTGCTGGTCGGCAGCGGTTTGGTAATTGCCGCCGTCCGGGAATTTATTCGCAAGTTTTATCGAATGACCTATTTCCGGCGCGCGACGGGCAGCGTCGTCAAGATCGAAAAGAAACGACAAATTCCGTCGGCGGACAGTAGTTTCCGGCACCGAAAAACACAATACAGCTTTTTTCCGGTCATCAAATTCAAACATCTTTCGGGCGAAGAAATTATTTTCCAATCCGAGATCGGCGACGCCGGGACGAATTCAAAATATCGCGTCGGGCAACGCCTCGCGATCGTTTACGACATTGACAACAAACTGCCGCCGATGATCAATTCTTTTACGGGCGTTTGGCTGCCGGTCATTTTGCAAACCGTCGGCGGAATGGTTTTTATCGGCGGCGCGGCGCTTATCTATTTCGCGTTCGGCGCGAAAATTTTCGGTAACGGGTAGATTTTAAGCAACAAAATCGCGGTCGCCCGCGTTAGATTTACCTTGAGAAATCCAAACTTGATAAATAAAATGCCGAAAAATTATCCGATCAACAAATTCATATATCTTTTTTTACTGGCTTTATTTTGCATTTCCGCAAAGGCGCAGACGAACGCGATCAAATGCACTTTGGCTTTCAGCGACCGCGCTTTGGAAGTGAAAATCGAAGTGCCGCCGAGCAATCTCGAGCAAACGAGCTTTAGTTTGACCGATTGGGCTGGACAGACGAATTACGCGGAAAATATCTACCGCGTTTCCGCCAAAGATAAAAACGGTAACGCTTTGACGTTAGAAAAAAACGATGCCCGAACCTGGACGATCCGCAACGGGAAAAAGGCTTTTGAACTCAGTTATCTGGTCGTTTCGCAAAAAGATTCGTTTATGGGCAATAACGTCCGCAATCATTTTCACCCGACGCTTTTTAAAAATTACGCTTTTCTCTGGGGCACGACCTTTCTTTTCTTTCCCGACGAAAAGGAGATCGCCGCGCTGCCCGTTCGGCTTCAGATAATTCCGAACGAATACGCGCAATTTTTCAGCAATTTCGAGGGAAAGGCGGATTCTTTTGACGATCTGAGCGAATTGTTCGTCGCCGCCGGAGATTACCGCGTGATTCAAAAAACGATCGGCGGCAGACGCGTGAAATTTCTCCTGCAAGGCACAAACTGGAAATTTACGGACGAACAATTTGCCGCGACCGTTTCGCGAATCATCGAGGCGCAAATCAAATACCTCGGATTTTCGCCGTCGAGCGACGATCTTTTGATCACTCTGAACGAAGGCACGCCCGCGAGCAAAGGCGGCACGGTCGTTAAAAACGTCATTTCCGTTTATCCGAATCCGCAAGCCGGTTTGCAGGATTTCGATACCTTGAAGCTCATCTCGCACGAACATTTTCATTTCTGGAACGGTAACTACTGGCACGCTTCGGAAGGCAAAAAAGAAGGCTATTACAAATGGATGAGCGAAGGTTTTACGGAATATTACGCCGGACTGACGCTTTTTCGCGAAAACCTGATCACCGAAAAAGAATTTGTCGCGTGGCTCAACAATCTTTTGCTGCAATACCAAACAAATCCGAATTCGCTGACGGCGACCGCGGAAATTCTGGCGGAAAAATACTGGGAATCAAATGATTACAACCGTCTGCCGTATGTCAAAGGCGCGCTGATCGCGTTTTTGACCGATCTGCAAATCCGTCAAAAAACGGCGGGTAAAAAACAAATCGACGATCTGATGAAACTTCTGATCAGCCAAACCGATCAGAAAAAAGGTTACGACGATCAGCTTTTGCTGACGAATTTTGATGCGGTTTCGCGGTCGAAAAATCAGCAGTTTTACAATGATTTTATGCTTGGTGCGCGAGTTTTGCCGGTTGTTGAAGTCTTGAAAAAATCGGAGATCGTCGCTTCCGAACAGCCGCACGAAATTTTCGAACTCGGTTTTACGACCGAAAGCGGAAAGCTCGAACGCGGGGTGAAAGTAAAACAAGTTATTTCGCAAAGCGCGCTTGAGGCGGGATTTAAAACCGGCGACGAGCTGCGCGGTTTCAGCTTCAACTACGGACGACCGCAGGAACAGGCAACGTTTACCGTGCAAAGAGGAAACGAAACGATGCCGATCAAATATTTTCCGAAGAAATCGATCAACATTCTGCAGATCAACGAAAACGCCAAAATTCCGAGATAGCTTCGTCAAAGCTGTTTTCTTATAACTTAATTTTTCAAAATCAAAGTTAAAGAGTAGAATAACCAATTTGAAATTTTGTTATCTGAAATTTGAAATCTTATGTTACAAGCTGGCATCGTTGGTTTGCCCAACGTCGGAAAATCTACACTTTTTAATGCTCTGACCGCGCAGGAAGCGGCGCTCGCCGCCAATTACCCGTTTGCGACGATCGAACCGAACGTCGGGATCGTCGCTGTGCCGGACGAACGCCTGCCGGTTTTGGAGAAACTCAACAAAGCGCAAAAGATCGTCCCGGCGACCGTTGAATTCGTCGATATTGCGGGACTCGTGCGCGGCGCGTCGAAAGGCGAAGGTCTGGGCAATCAATTCTTGGCGACGATTCGCGAAACCGATGCGGTGATTCAGGTCGTCCGCTGTTTTGACGACGACAATATCATTCACGTCGAAGGTTCCGTCAATCCCGTCCGCGACATTGAAACGATCCAGATCGAGCTCGCGCTCGCCGATCTGGCAAGCGTCGAAAAACGGCGCGAAAAAGCGCAGCGCGGCGCAAAATCGGGCGATAAGGACGCGAAACGCGACCTGGCGATCATCGAAAAAATTATGCCGGTTCTCGAAGAAGGTCGTCCGGTGCGCAGTGCCGATTTGACCGATGACGAACGCGCCGTTGTCAAAACGTGGTTTCTTTTGAGCTCGAAACCGACGATTTACGCGGCGAATGTCGACGAAGATACTTTGCTGGACGATTCCGGAAATGCGCATGTTCAAGCCGTACGCGAACACGCGGCAACGGAAAATGCCGAAGTCGTTTTGATCTGCGCGAAACTCGAAGCCGAGCTGGTCGCGCTCGAAGAAGAAGAACGCCGGGAATTCTTAGCGGATTTGGGCGTTACGTCGAGCGGCGTCGATAAGCTCATCAAAGCGGCGTATAAAATGCTCGGTTTGATGTCGTTTTTGACCGCCGGCGAAAAGGAAGTCCGCGCCTGGACGATTCCGATCGGCACCAAAGCGCCGCAAGCCGCCGGGGAGATTCACACCGACATCGAACGCGGGTTTATTCGCGCCGAGATCGTTTCGTACGACGATCTCGTCGAGCACGGAACGCGCAAGGCGGCGAGCGAAAAAGGTTTGACGCGGCTCGAAGGCAAAGAATATGTGATGCAGGACGGCGATGTCGTCGATTTTCGTTTCAATGTTTAGTCGGGAAGCTCAAGCGATCAAAAAAGGGAAGATGGCGATCAACCCATCTTCCCTTTTTGTTAAAATCTGAAACCGATTCCGGCACCGAATTGAAAATTATGTTTTGTTTCCGAAGGAAGAACGACCGGAAATAATTGCTGGTTGAAAAAATCAAATCCCGTCGTATTTTGTTTTCCGAATCGAACGATCGTGTCGCCGACATCGAATCTGGTCGTGATTCTTTTAGTCGGATAAAACTCCAAAACTCCGCCGACATCGAGCGCCGGGTTGGTTTCTGCACCGGTCGTAAACCGGACATCGGAAAGCGTTCCATCGATGCTCTGTTTGCCCCGGCTGTATTGGACAAAGCCGGGTCGCGCTTTGGCGAAAACGCCGAATTTCTCAAATTTGCGCCCGACCTTTGCGCCGAAAAATCCCTGCAAAACCCGACCGTCGCGCCGTGAACCGATACCGACCGCCGAAAATCCGACAAAGCGGTCGCCGTCGCCGTTGCGCATCAGCGACGTGAATTGCGCGCCGATCTCAAAACGCTTTCTCTCGATTAGAACGGTTGTTTTGGACGAGCTTGATTCGGTCGAATCATTTGAATTTGTCACTGATTCCTGCCCGAAAACGGCAGTTGAACCGAAAAAAAACGCACGAAAAACTCATTGAGAGCAATACAAAAGTTCTCTTAAACAACTAAAACCTCACTAATTTTTTTATAGATTTAAAAAAACTGCAGTTCTTCGCGTCCGGGTTAAAACCACTCAGAGTGTTTGTTTGTCACGTTTGACTTTTAATAGATACGCGAGATTCCGAATTAGTTGCTTCGAGCGGCGGCGGGTTTTTGCAAAAACCTCAAACAAAAGGTTTAATATCAATTATAAAGAACGGCAACGACGATAAACTTGTCGGACAATCCGGATAATAATTATGATAAAGATTTGGTTATCGGTATTTATTGTTTTAACTTTTGCCTTTGCGGTCGCGGCGCAGAGCTCGCTGCCGAAAACCGTCACGGATTTTTTCTATCTGCTGCCCGAAAAGTTTTTCGCGCCGTCCGAATTTACTCCGGGCAAACCGACCTTGCGCGCTTACCGCAAATCGGCGATCAAAACCGAAGATGTCAAAAACGGTTTCCTGAAAATCGAAGAGCCGTTCGCCGAAGGTTGGGCGGAAGTCGCGATCTTTAAGAAAACGAACGGCAAATACATCGTCGGAATTTCGCAGACCGGCTGCGGTCCGAACTGTTTGAGCGAAGCGAGATTCCTGTCCTACGAAAACGGAAAATGGCAGGAAATCACTAACGAGGTTTTACCGGAAATTACCGACGCGCAGGTCAGCGCCGCCTATCAACGCGGCAAAGTCAGCAAGGAAAATCAATCGGGACTTCTGGTTTACGAATTGCCGCGTACCGGCACGACGATCAAGATCAAAACCGGCGACGACGACGCGCCGGAAGTCGTTCTGTTGCAATTGGAATGGAACGGCGAGAATTTTGTCGTCAAAAGCAAATGAGTAATTTAATGAACGGAAACTACGAAAAACTTGTCGAGCAGATCACGGATCTGGTTTTGGCGAAAATCGGCGACGACGCCTATTGCCCGACGTTTTGCCGCGCCGATGTTGAAAGAATCGTTGATGCCGGCGCGTCGCGGATCGGGATCGTCCTCGGCGAAACCGCGACGGCGCACGATTGGGCGAGCCTCATCGACCATACTTTGCTCAAACCCGAAGCGACCGAAAGCGACATCAAAAAACTTTGCAACGAAGCGATCCAGTTCGGTTTTGCATCGGTTTGCGTCAATCCGAGCTGGGTCAAAAAAGCGAGCGAGTTTTTGAGCGGTTCGAGCGTTCCGGTCTGCACGGTCATCGGATTTCCTTTGGGCGCGACGCTTTCGGATGTCAAAGCCTACGAAGCGCGCCGCGCGATCTTCAACGGCGCGCGCGAAGTCGATATGGTCATCAATATCGGCGCGCTTAAATCCGGCGACGACTGCGCGGTCGAAGACGATATTCGCGCCGTTGCGCTCGCCGCGCACGAAAACGGCATCCTGCTCAAGGTCATTATCGAAACCGCGCTTTTAACAGATGATGAAAAAGTTCGGGCGTGTCTGGCGTCAAAAAACGCGGGCGCGGATTTTGTCAAAACTTCGACCGGTTTTGCCAAAGGCGGCGCGACCGCCGATGATGTCGCCTTAATGCGAAGAACCGTCGGACACGCGCTCGGCGTCAAAGCCTCAGGCGGCGTCAAGGGAATCGAAGATGCGCGAAAAATGTTCGAAGCCGGCGCGACCCGGATCGGCGCTTCGGTCGGCGTCAAGATCGCGCAGGAAGCCTCGGGTGTCAAATCGACGATCGTCGCGGGCAGTTATTAAAAAATCAAAGCGAAACCGCTAAAATATACAAAACAGGGCAATAGTTTCGTATATTCGAGCGGTTTCTTTTTTGACAGTGCGTTTGAAGACTTTGCCAAAACTTTAGCTGACCTTGAAGTTAAAGTTGATAAACCCGGTCGCTTTGACCGGTTTATTTTCAACGATGACCGGCTTGAATTTTGATTTGCGAACCGCGTCTTCGGCAGCTTGGCGTAAGCCTTTCGGACCCGAGGTCGCTTTGGCTGACGTCACTTTTCCTTCTTCGTCGAGCGTTAATTCGACCGTCACCAAACCCTCGATGCTTCTTTGCCGCTCAACCGCCGGATAAATTGGCATCGCCAATCTCGAAGCAAAGCGGTTTAATGCGCCGATGTTCATTGGCTCGTTCGGGTTGGAAGTTTCCTTAACGGTATTTGTCTCTTTGTTTTGCGGGACCGATTCTTTGTTTTGCGCCAAATTTGT
>CADEFG010000131.1 GCA_902826505.1 uncultured Acidobacteriota bacterium | reverse complement strand
GAAGGCGGATGTCGCTTTGGTGAACGGCGGTTCGATCCGTGCCGATCTGACTTACAATGTCGGAAGTTTGACGAAACGCGACGTGCTTTCGATTCTGCCGTTCAATAATCCGATCGTCAAGATCGAGGTTTCGGGCAAAACCTTGCACGAAGCGTTGGAGCACGGCGTTGCCCGCAGCGGCGCGGGCGAAGACAGTGAACCGGGTCGTTTTCCGCAGATTTCGGGAATGAGTTTTAAGTTTGATACAGGCAAACCGGCGGGAAGCCGCGTGACGGAAATCCTCGTCGGTGGAAAGCCTTTGGACGAAAAGAAAACTTATAGCCTGGCGACTTCGGATTTTCTGGTTTCGCGAGGCGGCGACGGCTACGTGATGTTTAAGGACGCAAAAATTTTAGTTAACGCCGCAGATGCACCGAAGGATTCCGACGCGTTCGAGCAGGCGATCAAATCTTCGCCCGAACAAACCATCACGCCGCGTCTTGAAGGCAGAATCGTCAAGATAAAGTAAAAAAAACTTTGCGTCCTGGCGTTTTGGCGGGAGAAAAATAAATTTCCCGCCAAAACGCCAAGACGTAAAGTTTCAGGACATTGGCGGCATAAAGCAAGGCAAAAAAACGGGTTTTACAAAGTCTTTTAATATTCTTGATAATTCGGAGTGGTAAAAATGGCGAAAGAAATTGAAAAACCTTGTGGCACCGAACATTATTCGTTTGAAGAAGCCGTGACGCATACCTATATGAGCTTGGTCGGCGGCGATAAAGAGCAATTGCCCGATCCTTTTTGGGGAAAACGCGGCGGAAATATCGGCAACATCGGAAAAGTTATCGGTTGGCAAAGCGCCGATCGAAAAAAAAGATGGCGACTCGATTATGATCCGGTGAAAGGCGTTCACATTAACGAAGAAGATTTTTCGTTGATCCCGCCGAAAAAGATTTGCCATCCGATAAAAATAAGCGAAGCCCTCGCGCGGACTTACATCAACAAATGGACGAGCCGCTATGACAAACCGCAGGATGTCATTGAGGCTGAAGAAGAATTGCTGCGGCAGGTCAGAGAAGGTTTTAGATAAATTTCTCCAAGATAAGTTGATTCATTTTATAGCCGGAATTTTTTCAACGAATCTTGCTCTGATGTGCCGGAAGACTTAAGATTCAATCAGCAATGTTTTTCGAGCAAGAGATTATCAATCCCGCTAAACGCGAGGCGGTCGCGCTTTTTAACGAGGCTTACGCGGCGCAGATGGCGAAGGATTATCGGGCGGCGATCAAGCTTTATAAAAAATCGATCGAGATTTTTCCGACCGCCGAAGCCTATACTTTCCTCGGTTGGGTTTATAGTTTTGACGGGCATTACGATCTGGCGATCACCGAATGCCTGGCGGCGATCGCGGTTGATGCGGATTTCGGCAATCCGTATAACGACATCGGCAGTTATCTGATCGCGAAGGGGAATTATTACGACTGCGTGCGCTGGTTCAAGCTGGCGATCGAGGCGGTTCGTTACGAAGCGCGCGCCTATCCGCATTTTAATCTCGCACATGTTTACGAAAAACGCGGAAAACTGCTCGAAGCCGCCCGGCATTACGGTTTGGCGATCAAAGAACAGCCGAATTACACGCAGGCTTACAAGGCTCTCAGGAAATTGCAGGAAAGATTGAATTAGAAATTTTCGGGCGCGGAAGATTCCGAATCCGAATTCCGGCGGCGGTGCGAAATCCGCTTCTTTAAGAACAATGATCTAAAATCTTGCGTATCAAAACAACTTAGATTTGACAGAGGATTCCAAAATGCTAAAAAATTTCCGCTTCTTTTTTCTGATGATCTTTGCGCTTTTTTCGATCAGCGCGGTTTCGGCGCAGCCGGTTCGTTTCAAGATCAACGTTGATTCGTCGGTCGCCAAAGAACCGCTCGCGGGCAGACTTTTGATCTTTATGACGAATAATCCGAAGCCGCTGGAAATGCTCGCGCCGGATTTTACGAACCCCGCCGCCGTTTATATTTCGGGCACGGAAATTACGAATCTCGAAGCCGGAAAGCCGCTCGAGATCAATGCCGACGAGCTTTCTTTTCCGGCAAAATTTTCCGCCGCGCCGTCGGGCGAATATCAGGTCATGGCGTTGCTTGATGTAAATCATTCATACACTTACGACGGTGCGAAAGCGGGCGATTTTTACAGCAAAGTCGTCAAGGTTTCGATGCCGGCGGGCGAAACCGAACTGACGCTTTCAAAAGTAATTGAGGACAAACCGCTCGTTGTGCCCGGCAACGTCAAAATCATCGAATTTGAAAGTCCGATGCTTTCGGCATTTTGGGGCAGACCGATCAAGATGCCGGCAACCGTCGTTCTTCCGCCCGATTATAACAAGGAAACTTCGCAAAAATATCCGACCGTTTTTTCGATTCACGGTTACGGCGGAAATCATCTGCGGGGCTTGGGCGGCGCGGGCAAGCACCCAGAAATGATCTATGTCTATCTGAATGCCAACAATTCGTTCGGTCATCACGTTTTTGCCGATTCCGCGAACAACGGACCCTGGGGAACGGCGCTCGTCAAAGAACTTATTCCTTATCTTGAAAAACAATTTCGGATGGACGCGCGAGCCTCGGGCAGATTTTTGGCAGGACATTCTTCGGGCGGCTGGTCAACGCTCTGGGTGATGATCACGCATCCCGATTTTTTCGGCGGAACGTGGTCAACTTCGCCCGATCCGGTCGATTTCCGCTCGTTTACCGGTCCCGATCTGACAAAATATCCGCCGCAAAACGCCTATTTCGGAGACGATAAAAAAGAATATAATCTCGTGCGTTTCGGCGGCAAGGAATTGATGTCGGTCAGACAATACGCGCAGCAGGAAAGAGTTTTAGGCTATTACGGCGGGCAGTTCGCCTCGTTTGAAGCCGTTTTCTCGCCGAAAGGTTTTGACGGGCAGCCGATGCGGATTTTCGATCGCGAGACGGGGCGCATCGATCAATTTGTCGCGAAATCCTGGGAGAAATATGATATTTCCCGCGTTTTGCGCGAGAATTGGACGACACTCGGACCGAAGCTCAAAGGCAAGCTGCACATCGTCGTCGGCACGGCTGATACTTTTCATCTCGATGAAGCCGTTCGTTTGCTCGACGCGGAACTCAAAAAGCTCGGCAGCGACGCGCGCATTGAATATCTCGAAGGACGCGATCATTTTAATCTCTACGAAGGCGGTTTAAGCGATCGCATCGCGGGCGAGATGTATCAAGTCGCGCGCCCGAACGCCAAAGCGGCAACGAACTAGGTTTCAACATTAAACTTTGCAAACAAAAGCCGTTAATTGCCGAACGGCTTTTTTGTTTCATGGGAAACTGTGGGAAAATCCTTGCGATGGAAAGAGAAAATCTGAGCCGTTTTGCGTGGCTTTCGATTGCGGCGGCGGTCACGACGATCATCTTAAAGACGGCGGCGTATTATTTTACGGGTTCGGTCGGGCTACTTTCAGACGCGCTCGAATCTTTGATCAATCTCGCGGCGGCGGTCGTCGCGCTCTTAACGCTTCGAATCGCCGCGCAACCGGCGGACGAGGAACACGCTTTCGGGCACGATAAGGCGGAATATTTTTCGAGCGGCATCGAAGGCACGCTGATCTTTATCGCCGCGATCGGCATCGCTTATACGGCGATTCAGCGTTTGCTTGCGCCGCAGCCCCTGGAACAGCTCGGCATCGGTTTGGTCGTTTCGGGGCTCGCCACAGCAGTTAATTTGTTTGTCGCGCTCATTTTACTTCGCGCCGGAAAAAAACATCATTCGCTTATTTTGGAAGCCGACGGGCATCATCTGATGACCGATGTCTGGACATCGGTCGGCGTTGTCGTCGGCGTCGGTCTGGTCAATCTGACAGGCTGGCTGCGGCTTGACCCGCTCGTCGCGATTCTGGTTGCCGTTAATATCACATGGACGGGTTATAATTTGATCAAGCGCTCGGTGCTGGGTTTGATGGACACGGCGGTCGCGTCCGAAATTCAAAACATCGCCGAAAGAATTCTGGCAAATCACGCCGAAACGGACGGCATCACTTTTGAAAACTTCCGCTCGCGCCAATCGGGAATGAAAAAATTTTTCTACGTTGACATCCAATTTCCGAATGATTGGACGATTCACAAAGTTCATTCGATAGCCGACCGGATCGAGATCGAGATCACCGAAAAAATTCCGAATTCAACTGTCTTCACACATCTCGAACCGTTTGACAGGTGAGAGATAAGAAGTAATGAGTGATAGTTTTTGTGGCTCACTTCTCATTTATCCGAATCTGAGGCGGTTGCGTTCCCGCGCCTTTTCGCGCTCGGTTTCGCGGTCTTTCGGCGGCGCGTTCGTGACGAGCGACGCGAGCAATTTCCGCGAAGCCTTTGTGATTTCTTCGACCGCCGCGTCAAACGCTTCGGTATTTGCGGCAGATGGTTTATTAAAACCGCTGACTTTGCGGACAAATTGAATTGCCGCCGCTTTGATTTCGTCATCGGTCGCGGGCGGCGCAAAATTATGTAATTGTTTAATGTTTCGGCACATAAATTTAAAATAAAACTTTTGATGATACGCGTCACCGGTCAAAAAAGTTAATATTTTTCGCACTAAAATTATGGCTCATCTACCACAGAAATCTTTCGTCATATTCGACATGAGACAATTTTAACAAATCAACATATTCATCCTGAAAACTTTTTTGGCGGTGATGTTCCACTTGTTTCAAAATGTAATTTTTGACCTTTTCAAGATTTGAAACGCTGACCGTAAAAGCGCCGTAACCCGTCTGCCACGCAAATAATTTATTTTCGATCTCGGTATGAACCCAGCGCGATGAGGCGGTTTTGATGTCTTTGACAACATCAGCAAGGCGATACGTCGCGCGAAGTCCGATCAGCAGATGAACATGGTCACGCGTTCCGCCGACTGCTTCGGGAATACCGTCAATAGTTTTAATGCAACCGCCGAGAAAAGCGTGAAGACGGTCGCGCCATTCGTCATTAATAACGGCACGGCGGTTTTTGGTGCTGAAAACGATGTGATAATGCAGGCTCAGATGTGTGGAAGACATAATGTTTTACACCTAATTCTTTATTGTGATGTTGATGGTATATTTTACACTTGAGTGGTTATTGTGCCAAAGGCTTCCATGAAAATTAGCCTGTGGATCGTCCTTTGAGTATTCGTTTAAATCGATTCCTTTTGGTCGAATTCCCCGCAACTCTGCTGCGGAATTTTATAAACCAAAGGCGAATTTCATTAAACCGAAGGCGTACTTGATTATGCCGAAAGCGTATTTGGAAATTAATTCGGGATGCGGGTCACATTTATTGATTTTATGCCGAAGGCATTTCGGAAATTAGCCTGTGGCTCGCGCCACAGGAACATTATGTTTATCATTCGCACTCTGAAAGAGTGCCGCATTGATTACGTCAATTTCCGCCGTTCTTCCAGAACGGAATCGGTTTGTTTGGTTTTCCCGGGGTTGATACCCCGGGCTAATTTCCGGTGCGCTTTCAGCGCAAAAGACGACAGATTTTCTATTCGTTAAAATTTGATGTTAACTCAATTCATTTAACTTTCATTGACCTTCAAAACCGCCAAAAACGCTTCTTGCGGGATTTCTACTCTGCCGACTTTTTTCATGCGTTTTTTGCCTTCTTTTTGTTTCTCCAAAAGTTTCCGTTTTCTACTAATATCGCCGCCGTAGCATTTTGCAGTAACGTTTTTGCCCATCGCTTTGACGGTTTCGCGCGCAATGATCTTGCTGCCGATCGCCGCCTGGATCGGGACTTCGAACATCTGGCGAGGGATCAGTTCCTTCATTTTCGAGACGACGAGCTTGCCCTTGGCTTCGGCGGTTTTGCGGTGCAGAACTAAGGAGAGCGCATCGACCGGTTCGCCCGAAACGAGCACATCTAATTTTACAAGATCGCTTTCCTTGTAATCCGAAAAATGATAATCCAAGGAGGCGTAACCGCGTGAAACCGATTTTAGACGGTCGTAAAAATCCAAAACAATTTCGTTGAGCGGCAGTTCATAGACGAGCATCACGCGGTTCGAGGTGACGAATTCGAACTTTTTCTGAACGCCGCGTTTTTCGTCGAGCAGCGGAAGAATTCCGCCAAGAAAGGCGTCGTTCGTCAAGATCGTCGCCTCGATGTAGGGCTCTTCGATCTTCGCGATTCTGCCTGTTTCCGGCATTTTTGCGGGACTGTCAACTTCCGTCACCGCGCCGTTCGTCGTCGTCACGCGGTAGCGCACGCCGGGCGCGGTCGTGATCAGTTCGAGATTGAATTCGCGTTCTAATCGCTCCTGAATGATCTCCATATGCAAGAGTCCGAGGAATCCGCAGCGGAAACCGAACCCCAAAGCCGTCGAGCTTTCGGGTTCGTAAAAGAATGAAGCGTCATTGAGGCGAAGTTTGTCCATCGCATCGCGCAGGTCTTCGTATTGCGCCGAATCGGTCGGATAAAGTCCGGCGAAAACCATCGGTTTGATTTCCTGAAAACCGGGAAACGGCGTGTCAACCGGGCGCGCCGCTTCGGTGATCGTGTCGCCGATCTGGACGTCGGCGACGGTTTTGATCGAAGCCGTTAAAAATCCGACTTCGCCGACGCTCAAAGTGTTGATCGGCGTCGGGCGCGGACGGTTGACTCCCAAAGTTTCAACCAGATATTCGCGTCCGGTGTTAAAGAACCGAATCTTCGTCCCTTTTTTGATCGTTCCTTCGATGATCCGGAACAGCACGATCACGCCGCGATAGCTGTCATACCAACTGTCGAAGATCAAAGCTTTGAGCGGCGCGTGCGGGTCGCCTTTTGGCGCGGGAATTTTTGCGACGATCTGTTCGAGTATCTCTTCGACGCCGACGCCGGTTTTCGCCGATGCGAGCACGGCGTCGCTCGCGTCCAAACCGATGATGTTTTCGATCTGTTCTTTGATCCGGTCGGGTTCGGCGCTCGGCAAATCGATCTTATTGAGAACCGGAAGCAGTTCGAGATCGTTTTCGATCGCGAGATAAGTGTTCGCCAAAGTCTGTGCTTCGACGCCCTGCGAAGCGTCAACGATCAGCAACGCGCCTTCGCATGCCGAAAGCGAGCGCGAAACTTCGTAGGAAAAATCGACGTGTCCGGGCGTGTCGATCAAATTCAATACGTAATCTTTGCCGTCTTTCGCCTTGTAATCAAGCCGGACGGCGTGCGATTTGATGGTAATGCCGCGCTCGCGTTCGAGGTCCATATCGTCGAGCAATTGTTCTTCCATATCGCGGTCGGCAACCGCGCCGGTCAATTGCAGAATGCGGTCGGCAAGCGTCGATTTGCCGTGATCGATATGGGCGATGATTGAAAAATTTCTAATTCTTTCAGGATTCATAATGTCTGTCACGATTTTCGGTCAGAACCGAAATAATAACAATAACAAATTTTCGGGCAAATTCGCACTTGCCGATAAATTTTGAAAAAAACTTTCGTTTTCCGAATCCGATTCTGAAAATCGCACGAATACAGCGTTACAAGGAAAACTTTATTCTGTTTTTCTCAAGAAAAAAACATCTGTTTGCGCTTGGTGCGCAAAATGAATCAGTGGATTTATCAAAAGATAAATTTGCGATTAAGGGAGGGAAATAAATGTTAAGAGAAATTTTTGCAAGGCGCAGCTTTATTCTGACTGTGCCTTTTTTGTTTGGATTATTTTTTGTTGTCGGGTTGGCAAATGTTCAAGCCGCGACGCTTTACGGCGTGAATACGTCAAATCAGCTCGTCAGTTTTAACTCGGCGACGCCCGGCACGGTGACGACCGTCGGCACGATCACGGGCTTGCAGGGCGGTGAAGATGTGGTCGGGATCGATTTTCGTCCCGCGACCGGACAGCTTTATGCGCTTGGCAGTTTGAGTCGTCTTTATGTCATCAACAAAACGACCGGCGCGGCAAGCTTTGTCGCGACGCTTTCAACGCCTTTGAGCGGCACGTCTTTCGGCGTTGATTTTAACCCGACGGTTGACCGGTTTCGGATCGTGTCAAACACGGGGCAGAATTTGCGCGTCAATCCGAACGACGGCGTGACAATCGTTGACGGCACGCTTAATCCGGGAACGCCGAATGTGACCGCCGCTGCTTATACAAATAGTTTCAACGGTGCGACAACGACGACGCTTTTCGATATCGATACGACGACCGATTCGCTTTACACGCAAAATCCGCCGAACAACGGAACGCTCGTTCTGGTTGGCGCGCTCGGCATTGATGCCGGCGATGTCAACGGTTTCGATATTGCGACGGGCGACGGTACGGCTTACGCGGCTTTGACGCTGGCGGCTCCGGGCGGGGCGGTGCCCGCGCTTTACACGATAAATACTTCGACCGGTGCGGCAACTCTGGTCGGTTCGATCGGCGCAGGCGCGAGTTCGCTGCGCGGTTTGGCAGCGGAAATCGGTGCGACCACAGGCTTTACGGCGTATGGCGTGACGACCGCGAATCAGCTTGTCAGTTTCAACACGGCGCGCCCCGGAACGATTTTCAGTACGGTTGCCATTACGGGTCTGCAGGCGGGCGAAAATGTTCTCGGCATTGATTTTCGTCCCGCAACCGGACAACTTTATGCATTAGGCAGCACCAGCCGTCTTTACACGATCAATGTCAGAAGCGGCGCGGCAACTCAGGTCGGCGCGGCTGGCGCCTTTACCTTAAGCGGAACGGATTTCGGCTTTGATTTCAATCCCGTGCCCGACCGCATTCGCGTTGTCTCGAACACCGGACAAAATCTGCGGCTTAATCCGAATGACGGAACATTGGCGGCGACCGATACGACTTTGAATCCGGGATCGCCGAACGTGACTGCCGCCGCTTACTCGAACAGTTTTGCGGGCGCGACCGTCACGACGCTTTACGATATTGATTCGTCGAACGATACGCTGTATTTACAAGGCAGTCCGAACGGATCGCCGAATTCGCCGAACGGCGGATTGCTGACGCCGATCGGTGCGCTCGGCGTAAATGTCACGGATTCCAACGGTTTCGACATCGCGCCGGGCAACAGCACCAGCGGGTTAGCGGCATTGCAGGTCAACGGCGAAACAACCTCCAAATTATTTTCGATCAATTTGTTTACGGGTTCGGCATCCTTTATCGGGCAGGTCGGCGCGGCAACCGCGCTGCGCGGCTTGGCGATTCGTTCGGGTTCGGCGGCTTCGGGCAGAACAGCGCTCGATTATGATGGCGACGGACGCGCCGATTATGCGGTTTTCCGGCTTTCGAGCAGTCTTCAGGTGATCAATCGAAGCTCCGATAACTCGTTTTTCTGGTACCAGTTCGGAGTGCCGACCGATGTTCAAACGCCGGGCGATTATGACGGCGACGGCAAAGCCGATTCGGCGGTCTGGCGACCGGAAACGGGCGTTTGGTACGTTTTGCGAAGCTCGGACAGCGCGGTTCAATTTTACCAGTTCGGTCTAAACGGCGACGAACCGGTCGCGCGTGATTACGACGGCGACGGTAAAACCGATTTCGCGGTTGTCCGGCGCACGGGCGGACAGATGGTTTGGTTTATCAACAACAGCGCGACCAATACCTTCCGGATCGAAGTTTTCGGTCTCGATTCTGATGTCACCGCGCCGGGCGATTACGACGGCGACGGCAGATTCGATCTCGGAACTTTCCGCAGCGGAACATTTTACGCTTTGCGAAGCACGCTCGGATTCTCGTCCGTGCAATGGGGACAGAGCGGCGATCTGGTCGTGCCGGGCGATTATGACGGCGACGGCAAATCAGATTTCGCGGTCGTCCGGCAGGGCACCTCGATGACGTGGTATATCCTGCGCTCGTCGGACGGCGGATTTTCCGCGCCGCAATTG
>CADEFG010000130.1:2649-9853 GCA_902826505.1 uncultured Acidobacteriota bacterium | reverse complement strand
GGCGACGGCTCTGCCTCGCCGGAGATAATTTCCCAAATCAGCCGAGGCTGCGCCTCGCATCGGGCGGCAGAGCCGCCAAAAGTGGGAAAACCGACCCGGAAAGGCAAGCCTTTCCGCACATCAGGCGGCAGAGCCGCAAAGAAATTTAATGCCAAATCCGTTTTCAAGCTATTTTTAACGCGCTTTACTATTATTTTCAACTTAACACTGCGCCGTAAAAAGAGACAGCTAATTGCCCATCGGGAAAACCTCGCGGGCGCTGATTGAAAATCTTTCAAAATTTATGCTTTGTTCAAATTATTTTATCTTTTACTTAAATTTCAAACCCCGTTGCTTTGATGTAAATATCAATTGTTTTACTGTTCAACTGGTTTGATGACCTGTTCAACTCATTTGATAATCATTCCAACTCGTTTGATAGCGCACGAATATCAATTTCTATGGTGTAAATTTCTATTTTACCGACTTATTTCTAAACTTTCGGCAATTTGACGACGAAATGCGTGCCTTCATTTGGCGCGGACGTGACTTCGATAATGCCGTTGTGCACATCGACGACCTTTTGGACGATCGCTAAACCTAATCCTGTGCCGGTTTCTTTGGTCGAAAAATACGGCTCGAAGATTTTGTCTAAGTTTTCTTCGGGAATTCCCTTGCCGGTGTCGCTGATCTCGATCTTGACAAAGTAATCCTCGGGCACGATCTTGACGCTCAGATTGCCGCCCGTGCCTTCCATCGCCTGCACGGCGTTGATAAACAAATTATTGAAAAGCGAGCGCAGATATTCGGCGTCCGCCAAAATACGCGGCACGTTTTCGTGTTCGACCAGGCTGATCTTGATATTGCAATCGGCGGCTTGCGCTTCGACGATTCTTAAACTGTCTTCGATCGTCTTGCGCACGTCCGTTGCCTGCAAATTCGGGTTCGGCGGACGCGAATAACTCAGAAAATCCGAGATCTGCTGGTTGATTCGCGCGACTTCCGCTTTTAATTGCGCGGTCAATTTATCAAAATCCGCGCCTTTCGCCGCGTCTTCGGGTTTAAACTTGGCGCGCAGATGATCGAGCGATAAATTGATGTAATTCAAAGGATTGCGAATCTCGTGCGCGATCGCCGAACCGAGTCTGCCGACGACCGCGCTCTTTTCGACTTCCTGCAATTTTGCTTCGAGTTCCTGTTTTTTTTCAAGCTCGGCGGTCATCTCGTTAAAACGCGCGGCGAGCTCGCCCATTTCGTTGGTTTGCCCGCGCTGTTCGACGCGGACACAGAGATTTCCGGCGGCAACTTCGCGCGCCGCGTTCGAGAGATCGGCGATCGGACGCGTAAAACGCCAAACCAGCAAGATCGTGATAAAGGTCGAAAGCGAAAGCACGAAAAGCGTGTAAACCAAGGGCTGCGCGGCTTTTTTGGCAGATTCGCTTTTGTCGCTTTTTAAGATGACCATCACATACCAGCGACCTTTGCTCGTATCGACCGGAATGACGTGCGCCTCGCCGTCGGTTTCAGCATTCGGGTCGATCGCCGCGTTCGGAAATTTTGCCGCGTCCGCGCCGAGCCGTTTGCTTTCCTGAAGCGGCGGCAGATTTTCGGCATCCGCGAGATTTTTATAAATGACCTCTTTGTTTTCGCCTTCCACCGGAATTAGTTCCTCGGAATTGAGACTGTCGGTGATCTGCCAGTTTTGATTGATAATGATAATGTCTTTGATGCGCTCGCTGATCTTGTCGTTAAAAAACGTCTGATCTTCGCGCTTGACCAGATCCGACAGATAATCCGTCTTAGTAATTCCGCCCGTCCCGAGCGCAAAACCGGCGACCAGTGCCTGTTCCTGTTTTTCGCGCAAACGGTTGTTTTCTTCCTGCGTTTTCAGATTCAGATAATATTGAAAACTAAGCGTCGTGATGAGCAGAATGATCAATATTATTAAAAGTCTGGCGCGAAATGTGTTTAAGAAATTCATTGTTTTGGTTTATGGCTTTCGGTCTTCGGTCTTCGGTCTTCGGTCTTTGGGGTGACCTTTGACCTTTATTCCTTGCCCTGCAATTGTTCTGAATGTTATAGTGGTTTTTAGCTTTGAAGCAAATTTTTTTTAGCAACTAAACTATTTTTTGTTTCATCTTTAGCTCGACTCTCTCTAAAAATTCAATCCTGATAAATATCAAAGTAAGAGGTTATTACCGATGTTGTTTGCTCCGGAAAAGTTGTATTTCAAACTTATCTCAGCTCTATTTCTAGTTTTTGTTGCCGTCAATTTCGGTTTTGCGCAAAAGAAAAAAGCGCCGCTCAAGACAACCACCAAACAACCGTCGAAAAATCAGCCGCTCGTCAAAAAAACTTCTTCGGTTAAAGAAAAAAATACAAAATCGGTTCCTAAAATGACGCGCGCGGAAGAAAAAAGGCTCGCCGAAATAAAAAGAGTCGAAACCGCCCGCCGCCGCGAAGCGGAAGAATCGCGCCGCCGCGCCGCGCTCGAAGCCCAACGCCGCCGCGAACAGGCGATCCGCGAAGCGCAGGCGCGAAAATTAAACTTCGAACGCGGTCTGCGCACTGAAACGGTTGATAATATTCTCGGCGACAACCCGGACGGCGAAGATCTCGAAGTGCGCCGCGCCGCGATCAACGCGCTCGGCAGCCACGCCGGAACGGTCGTCGTGCTCGAACCGCAAACCGGCAGAATTTTAACAATCGTCAATCAGGATTGGGCAATCAGGAAAAGTTTCAAGCCCTGTTCGACCATCAAACTCGTCACGGCGTTTGCGGGTTTGAACGAAAATCTCATCAGTCAGGACGGAAACATTACGCAGAAAAGTTTTGCGATGAATCTCGACGATGCGCTCGCCTATTCGAACAACGGCTATTTCCAGCGCGTCGGCTCGAATCTCGGCGGGCAAAAAATGGTTTCCTACGCCCGAATTTTAGGCTTGGGCGAGCCGACCGGTTTGAATGTCGAGGGCGAAACCGGCGGGCGCGTTCCGTTTAATAACAATAACGCGCGGATCTATTCGCACGGCGATGATTTTGAAGTGACGCCCTTGCAGCTTGCCGTGCTGGTTTCGGCGATTTCCAACGGCGGACGCTTGATCGTCCCGCAAATTCCGCGCACGAAAATCGAAAAAGCGAATTTTCGCGGCTATATGAAACGCCAGATAAATTTGCCGCCGAACACGCTCCAACGGATTATTCCCGGCATGATCGGCGCGGCAAGTTACGGAACGGCGCGGCGCGGCGTTGATTCGGCGCTCGAAATCGCCGGCAAAACCGGCTCGTGCATCGGGCAAGGTTCGTGGGTCGGGCTTTTTGCGTCGGTCGCGCCCATCGAAAATCCGCGCCTCGCGGTCGTCGTCATGACGCGCGGGCAATCCGAACGCGGGAAATATGCGGCGGCAATTGCCGGCAGCATTTATGATGCGCTGCGCAATCGCCTGAAAATCGGCGGCGGTAAAACGCTCGCGAAACTTCCGCTTCAATTAAAACCGCAGTCGAAAGTCGACGCGAAAACTTCCGCCGAGCTCGACGACGGCGAAGATGACGATACCGACGACAACGGCACCGTCCGGCAGGGCAAAAAAGGCGATGTGACGACCGCGCCCGTCAAACCAATGGTCAATCCCGTGCCGAAAACAACCGGCAAAACCAACCAGAAACAAACGCCTTTGTTTCCCCCGATCGTGATTACGAAAAAAGACGAGATCACCCGCCCGCGGATTGTCATCAAAAACCGCCGGTAGTTCGGCGTGAATTTTTTCGCCCGTATTTTATGGAAAGTAATGAAAAGGCGGCGATTAAAACTTTTCGTTATTTTCCGCCTTCCTTTTTAATTCGCCGGGTCGCTAAAATTCCGGTCGTTTCATTTTTCTGAAAAATCCGCATTTTAAAACTTTTTACTTGACACAAACGCGAATCTTGCGGGATTATTTAGTTTTCCGCCCCAACGGATTTTGTTTGTTTATCAGAAGATTTTCTGACAGGGTTTTGTGTAAATACTTGCAACCATTTTTTTGCACATACCATCTATCTTTTCGCAAATCGCGGAAACTTTCAAAGTTTTTGATTTGCCAATAAATTTTTAAGAATTAACACGCTTGGAGGATATGATTTTAATGAAAACCTTATTTAAAGTTCTGGTGCTCGGGATATTATTAACCGCTTTTTCGGCGCTGACATTTGCTCAGGATGCCAACGAATTGGCGACACTTTTTGAAAAATTCAAAACGGAAGCAAAAGCTCCGTGCGGACAACGCGATGCGGCAATGGCGACCGGCAAAACGATCATCGAAAAATTC
The DNA here is from genome assembly GCA_902826505.1 of uncultured Acidobacteriota bacterium. GTDB lineage: Bacteria > Acidobacteriota > Blastocatellia > Pyrinomonadales > Pyrinomonadaceae > JAFDVJ01. The sequence continues at coordinate 5,570 of CADEFG010000130.1, read as the reverse complement.
GGCGCCGACGAGCTCAACAAAGACGTGATCGATTACGTTAAAAAGAAAATGGCGGATTTCGAAAAAACGGAACCGAGATGCAAACTCATTGAATCTTACAACGCCTCTTATAGAGCGAAAGATTGGAACAAGTTTATGTCTTTGAGCAAAGAACTGCTTGCCCAGGAATCAAACACGCCGCTCGGTCTCGATATCGCATTGACGATGGTTTCGGTCGGTTACGACCAGGCTGTCGCCAAAGTTGATACATACAACAACGACACGCTCAACTATGCCAAACAGGCAATCCAAAAAATCGAAGGCGGCACCGGTTCGCAAACCGGCAACTTCGGAACATATAACGGTTTCAAAACAAAAACCTTTCCCGACGGAAAAAACAACTCGCTCAATTGGATGAATTATGTCCTCGGCTATGTCAATTTCTATCGCTTAGGTGCGACCGACCCGGCGAAGAAAAAAGAAGCGCTCCCGTATTTTTACAAAGTCACGCAGATTCCGGGCGAAAACCAAAAGGAAATTTCGCTCTACACGAATATCGGAAACTGGTATTTCGACCAAGCCGCAGAGCTTGATAAAAAGTATCGTGATCTGCGCGCCGCCAACAATAATACCGACACCGACGAAAGCAAAGCCGTTCTCGGGATGGCGCGAGGTTATGCCGACCGGGCGATCGATTCATTTGCCAGAGCCCGGAAAGTTGCACAAGAAAACAAAGCAACCCCGAAGGTCCTTGAAGCGATCAGTAAAACATTGACCGACCTTTACAAATTCCGTTTCAACATCGCACCTGATGCGAAAACGCCGGATTTGGAAAATTATGTTTCGGGATTGCTTACGAAACCGATGCCCGACCCGGCAACCGACATCACACCGGTCGTTGAAGAAGTAAAACCGACGCCGACGACAACCACCGGCACGACGCCGCCGACGACGACGCCGTCAACAACGACGACAACGCCCAAACCGACGACGACGACCAAACAACCGACAACGACCAACGTCAAACAGCCGACCAGCAGCACGACGACCAATTCAACGACGGAAGCAACGACGGCGACGACGACCAAACCGAAAACGACGGTCAAAAAACCCGTCACCAAGAAAAAAGGAACTCGTTAATTTTCAGCAGTTATTTCTTAAAAATGAAGCCGAACGCAAAAATCAAAGCGTTCGGCTTTCTTTTTTTGTTCATTTATCATTAAAATTAGCGTCAGATGTCAAAAAATCTCGCAAAACTCGAACATCTGCTCGGCTATAAATTTCAAGACCTCGCGCTGCTTGAACGCGCCGTCACGCATCGCTCGTGGGCGCACGAAAAATTGCCCGACGGCAACGACGAAAAGATCCGCGAGCTGCAAAACGAATCGTTCGAATTTGTCGGCGATTCGGTGCTCGGACTGGCGATCGCCGAACAGCTTTATCTGAAGAATCCGCTCGCGACCGAAGGCGATCTGACCTTGATGAAACATCATCTCGTGAGCACCGAAACGCTCGCCCGTCTGGCGACCAATCTCGAACTGGGTGAATTCATGCGCGTCGGGAAAGGCGAAGAAAAAACCGGCGGCAGACTTAAGCAAGCGCTGCTCGCCGACACGTTTGAAGCGATCATCGCGGCGATCTTTTTCGACAGCGGCTATATTTCGGCGCGCGCTTTTGTCAACCGGATCTTTACCGACGAATTGCGCAACGCGACGCCGCGCAGCTCGATCGATTACAAAACTTTGCTTCAGGAAACCTTACAGGCAAACAAACTTGCCGCACCGACGTATAAAGTCGTGAAAACCGAAGGACCGCCGCATCAGCGGACGTTTTTTGTCGAAGCTAAATGGGACGGCGGACAGGTCAGCGGTCAGGGAAATTCGATCAAACAAGCCGAAATGATGGCGGCGAATCTGGCTCTGCAGGAATTAAGAGCGGAAAATCAAGGCGAACCACGACAAATAAATTGATTTGTTTTATCCTAAAATTTACAAAAATATTTTGAAGTTATGAGTAAAGACGAAAAAAAAGTTACCGAACCAAAGCCGACCGGTCCGCCGAAATCATTATTTCGGGAATATTTTGAATCATTCGTGGTGACATTGATCATGGCGATTTTCGGAATGACGTTTGTTCTCCAAGCCGTCACCGTGCCGACTGGTTCGATGCAGAACACGATCCTGATCGGCGATTATCTGCTGGTCAACAAATTTATCTTCGCGCCGGGCGGGAAACCCTTGCCGTTTATGCCGCAGCGCGAGATCGAGCGCGGCGACATAATCGTCTTTAAATTTCCGGGTTATCCAAAGGAATTGGCAACAACCAAGTCGCAGAGAGACCAAGCCGGCGTTCCTTACCAAACAAATTTCGTCAAGCGGGTGGTCGGTCTGCCGGGCGATACGGTTGAGTTTCGTAACGATCAGGTTTTTGTCAACAATCAACTGCTCCCCGAACACCGCATTACTGCCGACACCCCGACAGACCAAAGCGGCAAAGAAAACGATCAGGCGGCTTTAAAAGTAAAGTCCGAAGAATCAAAAGAAGCGGATGAAAAATACAGTGTTTATTATTCCGAAGATTCGATGGAGCTTGCCGAAAAAGGAAAATTACCGCCGCAAGGAAACTACGGCGTGACGGGAAAGGTCATCAAAGTTCCCGATGACAGCTATTTCGTGATGGGCGACAGCCGCGATCATAGTCTCGACAGCCGTTATTGGGGTGTCGTCAATCGCGATCTGATCATCGGGCGGGCAATGTTCGTTTACTGGTCGTGCGATCGCGGAACCGGCGATACCAGCGTTTTCAGCTGCATCACCCATCCGCGTCTAAATCGCATCGGAAAATTTATCAAATAGCCGTTCGTTCGTTGTTCGTTTGCAAATTTGATTAGTCTCAATTGCCGAAAATCAACGAACAACCGCCAACGAACAAATGAAATTTAG
>CADEFG010000130.1:0-2549 GCA_902826505.1 uncultured Acidobacteriota bacterium | reverse complement strand
TAGTCTCAATTGCCGAAAATCAACGAACAACCGCCAACGAACAAATGAAATTTAGCCCGGAAGTCGCCGACGCGATCAAAGATAAAAAAGCGGTTGTCGCACTCGAATCAACCGTCATCGCGCATGGTTTGCCGTATCCGAAAAACCTCGAAACTGCGTTCGCTTTGGAAAAACGGGTGCGCGACGGCGGTGCGATTCCGGCGACGATCGCCGTCTTCGGCGGCGAATTCTGCGTCGGATTAAATGAAGCTCAAATCAAACGCCTTGCCACCGATCAAAACATTCGCAAAATCTCGCGCCGCGATTTGCCGATCGCGCTCGCCCGAAAACTAAACTGCGCGACGACCGTCGCGACGACCGCTTTTATCGCGCACGCGGCGGGCATCAAAGTTTTTGCGACCGGCGGCATCGGCGGCGTTCATCGCGGATTCGATTGGGACGTTTCCGCCGATTTGCCCGAGCTTGCCCAAACTCCGATAACAGTCGTTTGTTCGGGCGCGAAAATCGTTTTGGATTTGCCCGCGACGCGCGAATGGCTTGAAACGCACGGCGTTTCCGTGCTTGGCTGGCAATGCCACGAGCTTCCCGCTTTTTATTCGCGCACGAGCGGTCTGACGATTGACGAGCGCGTCGAAACGGCTTCGGAAGTCGCCGCGATAATCCGGGCGCGGGACGATTTGAAACTTCCAAACGCGATTCTTTTAACCGTTCCGGTGCCGCCGGAATTCGAGATCGAATCCGCCGAACTCGAAAAAATCCTCGCCGACGCGCTAAAACTCGCCGCCGAACAAAATATTCGCGGCAAAGAAATTACGCCTTTTCTGCTCGGGCAGATGTCCGAGCGAAGCGCCGGAAAAACGCTCGCGGCGAACATCGCGCTGCTTGAAAATAACGCTAAAATCGCCGCAAACATCGCGGTTTCGCTGACAAATCCCTGACGAAAAAAAATAAAATCCGTAAAACTGCGAAAAAAAATCTTGCCAACTTCCGCATTCTTTTGCTAATCTAACAAACACAATTAAATGTCGCCGAAGTTGTGAGAACAACACGGGGGAACCAAACAGTGGGGCGCATCCTAAATTTAGGAAGAAGACTTCTTCGCTTTTAGCCCGTCAGCTAACCTCGTAGGCGTTATCGAAGAAGGACACGACGAGTTTTCCGCCTAAAAGAGAGCGTAAGGTCAAGTGGACTTTACGCTCTCTTTGTTTTTTTCGGATAACGAGTTGTTTTCTTTGACAAATTAACAAGTGATTTACGGAGGTTTTATTGTTATGAATCGAAGATATTTTTGGTTGATCCCTGAATTTGTTAAATTCCGGACGGTTTTTGAAACGGCGGAAACCGTGCTTGGCGTAAACGTCGATAAGGAACATCGTCTTTTCCGCAAAGATACGGGCAAAATCTCTTTTGACGAGCGCGAAGCGCTGCGCCAGTCAATCGTCAAACTAACCGAGTTTGACGAAACGGAAGATTTTTCGATCGAACGAACGAGGGCGGTTTATGTATGAAAAGATACTGCCGGCTTTCGCCATAATTTGTTTTTGCGCGGCTTTGACCGCCGCGCAATTGATTACCGACGACGAGGATCTGCAATCGTGGAACGACGTTCAGCTGACCGTTCCGCTCAATAAAAGTTTCGATTTTTATACGGCGGTCACGCTGCGTTTCGGTAAAAACGTTTCGCGGCTCAATGATGGCAGATTTGCCGTCGGAGTCGTCTGGAAACCGACCAAGGCTTTGTCGATCATGCCGTTTTACTGGAATATTCAGGCGCGAAACCAACGCAGCCAGTTTCGGCAGGAACATCGCCTTAATCTGCGGGCGACGTATCGTTTCCCGGTCAAAAGTTTCGGGCTGATCCATCGAAGCACCTATGAGTATCGAATGCGCGCGCCCGCGAATACGTGGCGTTATCGCAGCGCATTGACGTTTGAAAAGGATTTGCCGAAGAAATTCATCCCGGACGCGAAATTCTTTTTCGGCGATGAAGTTTTTTACGATTCGGCGACCAAGAAATTTTCGCGCAACCGTTTCAACATCGGGATCGGCAAGACGCTCAATAAAAACTTGGCGGTCGATGTTTATTATATGCGGCAGAACGACGGCTTTTCGCATCCGGGCGATCTGAATACGCTCTGGGTGACATGGCGCGTCAAACTGTAATGGAGGAACAACTATGAAATTCCGGTTCGGATTAACATTTGTTTTAACGATTTCATTGTTTTTGATGAGCTGTTTGCCGAGCGCCCCGGGCGGCGGCGGGAAAGGTGCGCGAACGATCACGGTTTACGGCTTCTCGATTATGAAAGAATCGATGGAAAAGGATATTTATCCGGCGTTTGCCGCCAAATGGAAAGCCGAACACGGCGGCGAGGAAGTTAATTTCGTGTCGTCGTTTGCGGGTTCGGAAACGATCACGAATCAGATTCTGCAAGGCGCTCCGGCGAGTATCGGGATTTTTTCGATCGAGCGCGATGTTGACCGTCTGATCGCCGCCGGACACGTCCCGAACGATTGGTATGTCACGCCGCAGAAAGGCATCGTCAATA
>CADEFG010000129.1 GCA_902826505.1 uncultured Acidobacteriota bacterium | reverse complement strand
GCAGATCGATCGTCTGCGGCGTGATCGAAATGTCGCGTTTGCCGAAGCGCGACGAATAATGATTGATGTAGTAATTGATGATCGGCGGAATTTCCGAACGGCGTTCTCTGAGCGGCGGAACGCGCAGACGAATAACATTCAGCCGATAATACAGATCTTCGCGAAAACTTCCGTTGGCGACCTTTTCCTCGAGCGGCATATTGGTCGCGGCGATCACGCGCACATCGACTTTGATCGGAGTTTTTTCGCCGATCGGCTGAACTTCGCCTTCCTGCAGAAATCTCAGCAGTTTTGGCTGCACATCGAGCGGCAGATCGCCGACTTCGTCAAGAAAAAGCGTGCCGCCGTGCGCCGCGCGAATCATCCCTTGCGAATCATTGACGGCGCCCGTGAACGCGCCTTTGCGATAACCGAAAAGATGTCCTTCGGCTAATTCTTTCGGCACCGCCGTGCAGTTGAACGGAATGAAAACGCGGTCTTTGCGGTTTGAGATCGCGTGAATGGCGCGTGAGACGAGTTCTTTGCCGGTTCCCGATTCGCCCGTCACGAGAACCGTCACGTCAGACGAACGAATCTTATAAACTTCCTCGACGAGCGACGTCATCGCCGGCGATGAGTGAATAAATCCGGGCATCAAACTGTTTGACGTAAACGGACTCGCTTCCTGTTCGACTTGCTGAACTTTGTCCTTATCGCGCAGCGCGCAAACGTCCATTCCCAAAGATACGACGCGCAGCAGCGGCTGGATCGAACCGCCGTCGCTCAGCGCCGCGCCCGAACGCGGAAAAACGACGAGCAGCGCCGGACTTGCATTCGGCGCGCGCAGCGGAAAAATGCTCAGGTTCTTGGTTTTGGCAAATTCTTCGAGGTTATTTTTGACTTGCGCTTCATCGATCTGCGCAACGAGCTCCATACTCTCGCTCGGGCTATAGCCCTGCGCGATGAACGGATAAAATCGGCGCTGGTCGTTGATCTCGGCGACGATTATTTTGCGCGCTTTGCTTTCCTGCTGAAGCACGGCGACGAGTTCGCGGAATAAAAGCTGGCGCGAAGCGGTCGCTTCGGCAAGCCGCAGCATCGAAAGCTGCGAAGTTGCCGAAACATTCGTTTTTCGCGTTGCTTCATTGCCGATCTTTAATTTTTTGATCAAATTTTCGGCAGAATCGTAGAGGTCTTCGACGCCGAGCTTGCGGAAAATCTCGCTCGCGGAAATCAAATGTTTCGAGGCTTTTTCGGGTTCGTTTTCGGCGAGACTTGCGCCGAGCAGATATTTTGTCAAAGCGATGTGATAAATATCGTCGGCGGTTTCAAAGATCGTCAGACCGCGATTAAAATGATACGCCGCCGTTTCGTCGTCGTCGCGCTCTTTGGCAAGCAAACCGTAAATCCGCTGGATATTTCCGAGAATGAAAAAGTCCGCCGAATGGTCGGTTTCTTCGATTTTTTGCAGCTTAAATTCGCATTCCTTAAATCTGCCTTCCTGCAGATAACTTTCCGCCAAAACCAGTCCGGCGGCGTTGATCGTCTGTTTTTCGCCGATGCTTTTGCAAAGCTCGATCGTTTCCTGCGCTTTTTCGATCGCTTCGCCCGATTTGCCTTGCGCCAGATAACAGCGCGCCAGATTTCGCATTGCCTGGATGACGTAAAATTCCTTTTTGCGTTCTTCGGCAAATTTGGCGGCTTGTTCCAGCAGTTTTTGTGATTCTTTGAGTTCGCCGCGCAGAAGTTTGAGCTCGCCGAGCGAATCCAAAATTCCGGCAACATGGACGTGATTGGCTTCGACCGCCAGATCGAGCGCGCTTTTCATCATCGCTTCGGCGCGTGACCAATCGCCGAGCAGCATCAGATTCATCCCGAGATTGTTATAGGCAATCACGGAATTCAGTTTATGTTCGGTTTGATCGAAAAATTTGATCGACTTTTCGAGACAGGCGATGCCGTCCTGCGGTCGGCGCAGCAAACAATACGCGCCCGACATATCCGAGTAAAGTTTTCCGAGCAGAAACGGTGCCGAACGGTCGCCGACGATCTTGATCGCGAGATCGAAATATTCGAGCGATTTTTCGCTGTTGCCTTCCTGATAAAAAGATGCCGCAATCGCCTGATAACTTTCCGCCATTCCGCGCCATTTGCCGTTTTCGCGAAAATTGTTCAAGGCTTTTTCGGCGTGGTCGCGGGCGATGCCGTGTTCGTTCAATTTTCGATAGACGCGCGACAGGGCAATGTTGATCCGCCCGAAAAGATGCGTTAGCTCGGTTTCCTTGGCTCTTTGCAGATTTTGTTTGAGCAATGTCACGGCTTTCGGATAATCCGAAAGGTTATTGTAGGAAATCGCGAGCTGCGTGATGACTTTTAACTGTGTTTCATTGCCGAGACCTTGCAGGATTTCTTCCGATTCATAAAGTTTGATCACTTCGATCGCTTCTTTATAACGCCCCAAAGTTTCCAGCGTGTAGGACAAAAGTCGCTTCAAGTTAGCAAGATCATCCGGCGCGGCGGTCTGATGTTTGATCGTCTCGCGCAGAATTTTTTCGGCTTCGGCGGAAAATCCTTCGGTTAATTTTTGGTGAACGACCTTAAGGGTTTCACCGATCTTTTCGATCGCGTTGGTTTTCCCGTTGCTGGAATACAGTTTCGCCTTTGCTCCGAAAACGGGAACACTCTTCGACTTCGTGTCGGATTTGGTCAGAACCGAATTGCTACTCATTGCGCGATTACAAATTAAAACGATTAATCAAAGCCGTTTTTCAGCAACAAATCTAAAATTTTAAGGGGACAAAAAAGAAACGGACAAAATCTCCAATTATTTGAAATTTAGCAGAAAAATTCGTCCGCGTCCATTTATTTTTGTGTTAGAAAATGTTAATTGACCGGAAGTTATGCAATTTGTCCGGAAATCAGCCCGCCGGTTGCGTTTTTGAGTGCGCACAAAGGACGCTCGGATGACTTTCCGCCCGTTCGGCATCAACGAAGGCGCTAACGTTTGTAACTTTGATCTTGGGCGTCGCTGTTTTTGATGAATTTCAAATGGTTTTGTCCGATCTGCGCGCAGTTTTCGGCAATTTTTCGCTTCCCAACCATGATTTCAACCCGCAAATTGACGATTACCGATTGCTCGACGGCGATTTTCAGCCGCTCATTGATGATTTTCAGTTACTTAACGGCGATTTTCGCGCACTTAACGGCGATTTTCGGGGACTCAATGACGATTTTCATTTATTTTGGGAATTTTTCACGCGCTTGGCGGCGAATCTCAGATTTATATCTCGCTGGTCGTTCTTTTTAAGCCGGCACTACTTTTGCATTTAAACTGCGTAGCTGCTAATGGACGCGAAATATGTAAATATGTCATTCTTTTAGAAAACTTATGTCCGAAAACACATTAAAGGCGGAAGAAACACGGCTCGATCTGGCAAATCGGCGCGAGGTTGACTGGAAACTTTGGGGCTGTTACGTTTCGGAACGCTCGTGGGGAACCGTTCGCGAAGATTATTCGAGTGACGGCTCGGCGTGGGATTATTTTCCGTTCGAGCAATCGCATTTAAAGGCATATCGCTGGAATGAAGACGGCATCGCCGGAATCTCGGACCGCAAACAGCATCTTTGTTTTGCGCTCGCGCTGTGGAACGGCAAAGACCCGATTCTGAAGGAAAGACTCTACGGCGTCGCGGGAAACCAGGGAAATCACGGCGAAGACGTCAAGGAATATTATTTTTATCTGGACAACACGCCGACGCATTCCTATCTGAAGTATCTCTACAAATATCCGCAAGCCGAATACCCTTATAAATGGCTCAAGGAAGAAAATTTAAGTCGCAATAAAACGCAGCCCGAATTTGAGTTGATGGACACCGGCGTGTTTAACGAAGACAAATATTTCGATGTTTTTATCGAATACGCCAAGGCTGACGCCGAAGATATTTGCATCAAGATCACGGCGATCAATCGTTCGGACGAATCCGCGCCGCTTCATATTTTGCCGACCCTCTGGTTTCGCGACACCTGGTCGTGGTTTCCGAACGCGCCGAAACCGCTGATGCAAAAAGCCGAAGCGAGCGCGGAAAATCTCGCGGTCATCGACCTGCACGAGGAAGAGTTGGGTTATTACCAATTGATTTGCGAAGGTTCGTCGCAGCTGCTTTTTTGCGAAAACGAAACGAATTTTCAAAAGCTTTACGGAGGCGAAAACAAATCGGCTTACGCCAAAGACGGGATCAACGATTTTGTCGTCGGCAAAAATTTTGCAGCCGTCAATCCGCAGGCAAAAGGAACCAAAGCGGCGGCGAATTACGTTTTGATCCTGCCGCCAAAAGCGAAAGAAGAGATCTATCTGCGGCTGCGAAGCCAAAATCCGAAAGATCAAAGACGATTTTTTCAAAGTCACGACGAATTTATCAATGATTGCAAAGCGGTCTTCGATCAGCGCATCATTGAAGCCGACGAATTTTACGCCGAAGTAATACCGAATAATCTAAGCGCCGACGAAAAGAACGTGATGCGCCAGAGCCTCGCCGGAATGCTCTGGTCAAAGCAGTTTTATCAATATGTCGTCAAGGAATGGCTCGACGGCGATCCGGAATTCGGGGCGCCGCCGAAGGAAAGATTAAAGGGCAGAAATCACAACTGGAAACATCTTTACAACGACGATGTCGTGTCGATGCCCGACAAATGGGAATATCCGTGGTATGCGGCGTGGGATCTGGCGTTTCATGCGATTTCGCTCGCGCTCGTTGATTCCGAATTTGCCAAACGTCAGCTCGTTCTGCTGCTTCGTGAATGGTATATGCATCCGAACGGGCAGATTCCGGCTTACGAATGGAAATTCGACGATGTCAATCCGCCGGTTCACGCCTGGGCGGCATTGCGCGTTTATCAAATCGAAGCGCGGCGGCGCGGCGTGGCGGATCGCGCTTTTCTCGAAAAAGTCTTTCATAAATTACTCCTCAATTTTACGTGGTGGGTCAACCGCAAGGACGAAGAAGGCAATAATGTTTTCGAGGGCGGATTTCTGGGGCTCGACAACATCGGCGTTTTTGACCGCAGCGCGGCGCTTCCGACCGGCGGCTCGATCGAACAATCGGACGGCACTTCGTGGATGTCGATGTTTTGTTTGAATATGCTCGGGATTGCTTTGGAACTCGCGAAAGAAGATCGGGTTTACGAAGATGTCGCGACCAAATTTTACGAGCATTTTGTTTATATTTCCGATGCGATGAACAATCTCGGCAACGAATGCACCGAGCTTTGGAGCGAACGCGACGGATTTTATTACGACGTTCTGCATCTGCCGAGCGAGCGGAATATACCGCTGCGGCTGCGTTCGATGGTCGGTCTGATCCCGCTTTTTGCGGTCGAAACGATCGAGGAAAAATGGTTCGAACAGCTGCCGGATTTCAAGCGGCGCACCGAATGGTTTTTGCAAAATCGTCCCGATCTGACCGACGAAATTGCCTGTTTGCAAACGAAAGGCAGAGAAAATCGGAGGCTTTTGGCGCTCGTCAGCAAAGATCGGCTGGCGCGAGTGCTGCGCGTGATGCTTTCGGAAGCCGAGTTTTTGTCCGATTACGGAATTCGGGCGCTCTCGCGTTTTCACAAAAACTCGCCGTATTTTTTGATGGTCGGCGACACGGAATACCGCGTCGAATACGAGCCTGCCGAATCGCGCAGCGGAATGTTCGGCGGAAACTCGAACTGGCGCGGTCCCGTCTGGTTTCCGATGAATTTTCTTTTGATCGAATCGCTGCAAAAATTCGATTTTTACTACGGCGATGATTTCAAGGTCGAATTTCCGACCGGTTCCGAACAGATGTTGACGCTCTGGGAAGTTTCGCAGGAACTCAGCAAACGCCTGTCGAATATCTTTCTGCGCGACGCGGACGGAAACCGCGCGGTTCACGGCACGCTCGAAAAATTTCAGACCGATGAAAACTGGCGCGATTATATTCTCTTTTACGAATATTTTCACGGCGATAAAGGAACCGGTTTGGGCGCGAGCCACCAAACCGGCTGGACCGGCTTGATCGGTAAATTGTTACAGCAGATCGGTGAATACAAAGATGAACGCAGCGGCAGTTTTACCGAAACCGGCAAGCTTCGTCCGATCAGCGGTCTGCGAAACTTCGAAAATTGATAAAACCGATCGCCGGGAATAAAACATCCAAGCGAAAGGTTACAATTTTTCTCGAACAGTTTTTTAATGATGAAAACGACAGTTTTATTTTTAGGCTTGATGTTTGCTTTTGCCGCAAATATTTGCGGTCAGAACAACTGTTTTACCGGTGAAGATGCTAAAAAAGTCATCGAATCGGTCAAATCGCCGCTTGTTTCCGAAAACGGAAAAATTCGCAAAGAGCTGCTCGAAATGCGTGCGGAGCGTGAAAAATTGAACGCGAAAATATCTGTCGACACGCAAAAAAATCAAAGTTTGATTCCCGAAGCCAATCAGATCGGCGAAAGACATCTTTTGCGGGTTTGCCAAATCCTCAGAGAAAACGGCTGGTTAACGAAAGACACGCTCAAAGAAGATGGTTTTGAGGCATTTATTTTTATCATCACAAACAATAAAGACATTCAAATTCAGCAGGAACTGCTGCCCGTGCTGGTCGAAGCCTCGAAAAAAGGTTATGTCGGAAACCCGCTTTTAGCGTCTTTCGTTGACAGCATTCGGGTCGGTTCAAAAATGCCGCAAATTTTCGGAACGCAGGCAGTGATCAGAAACAATGTCGTTTATCTTTACCCGATCTTAAACGAAGAAAAGGTCGATGAATGGCGGAAAATGTATGATTTGCCGACGCTTCAAGGGCAAATTCTCAGTTTGGAAAGTCGTTATTTAATGCCGGTTGTCAAAACGCCGCGACTGCCGTCGGCGCGGGATTTGCGGCAGAAAAAGAATGACAAAACGAGCGATACGGCGATTCTGGGAATTAACGATGATGAAAACGAACCGCTGACGGTTGAAACGAATCTGGTTAATTTGAACGTCAGAATTCTGACGCCCGACTTGAAAGTTCCCGCTGATCTAAAGCTCACGAAAGACGATTTTACGGTGTTGGAAAATGGCGTCGAACAGGAAATCTCTTTCTTTTCGACCGCCGACCAGCCGTTTGATCTGGTGTTGCTGCTCGATTTTTCGGGCTCGACGGTTGAAAAAAGAGGATTGATAAAAAAAGCCGCCCAGCGGTTTGTCGAATATGCCCGTCCGACCGACCGGATCGCGGTCGTCGTTTTTGCGACCGAGATCAGAATCGTTTCCGAATTGACGACCGACAAAAATGCGCTCGCTCAAAAAATCAAGGGCATTGAGATCGACGGCGGTTCACCGATCTGGGATTCGCTGAAATTTGTTTATGAAAAGATTCTCAAAAAAGAAAGTCTCGGGCGGCGCACGGCGGTCGTTTTTATGACCGACGGCGAGGACGGTTCAAAAGAAATTACCTTTGCCGACGCTTTGGAAATCGTGCGGCGCGGCGACACGACAATTTTTCCGGTTTATTTGGGCAGACAGCGCGGTTTAAGCGAATTTTCCGAAAGATATATCCGCAAATCGCAACAATCTTTGGCGATGCTGGCAGATGAAAGCGGCGGACAATTTTACAAAGCCAACGATGTCAAAGATCTGAACGGAATTTATGAACAGGTCATCAATGATCTGGGGAAGATTTACAGCATCGGTTATGAACCGAAAAACGAAACGCGCGACGGCGGTTGGCGCTCATTGACGGTCAAAATCAAACCCCAGCCGAATCTGATGACCAGAACCCGGCGCGGTTATTACGCAAATTAAAGGCTAAAATAAAAATATGAAAGCAGTTGCAGTTATCCCGAAAAAAGAAAAATCGGTTCATCTGGTCGAGATGGAGAAACCCGATCTGTCGGAATTTAAGGACGGGCGCGGCGTTTTAGTTGAAGTTTTGCGCGTCGGTGCGTGCGGAACAGATCGCGAGATCAATAACGCCGAATACGGCGTCGCGCCGAAAGGCTTTGACTTTCTCGTGCTCGGTCACGAAAATTTCGGGCGCGTCGTCGAGACCGGCGAAAAGGTCAAAGAGCTGCAAAAAGGCGATTTTGTCGTCGCGACCGTCAGGCGCCCGCGCGGTTCGAGCATTTACGACAAGATCGGAACGCAGGATTTTACGACCGACGACAAATATTACGAGCGCGGAATTTCTCGCCTCCACGGTTATATGGCGGAATTTTACGCCGAAAGCGCCGATTTTTTGATCAAAATTCCGCCCGCGATCGCCGAAATCGCCGTGCTGCTCGAACCGCTTTCGATCATCGAAAAAGGCTTGAAACAGGCGAGCGACATTCAGGAACGTCTGAAGATCTGGCAACCGAAACGGGCGGCGGTTTTGGGAACGGGAAATGTCGGGCTGCTGACGGTGATGGCTTTGCGGATGCGCGGTTACGAAGTTCACGGTTTCGGCAGAAATGCGCGGGAAGGATATTTAAATGCCGAGCTGTGCGAGGCGATCGGCGCGACTTACGATTCGACCGCCGAAATTTCGATCTTTGATTCAACCAAAAAATACGGCGAATACGATCTGATCTTTGAATGCACCGGATTTTCGCCGATCATTTTCGATGCGATGCAGAGTTTGAACGAAAACGGCATTTTAATTCTCGCTTCGGTGACCGGCGGCGAGCGCAAAACGGACGCCGTTCCGTCGGATAAGATCAACCAGATGTTCGTTCTCGGAAATCGCGCAATGGTCGGGACGGTCAATGCCGGACGCGAACATTTTGAAATGGGCGTCAAAGACCTCGCGTTATGCGAAGCGATGTATGCGGGCTGGCTCAAAAAAATGCTGACGCACAAGGTCAAAGGTCTGGAAAATTACGCGAAGATTTTCGAGATTTTAGAAAACTCCGCGAAATACAACGCGATTAAAGCGTATTTTGAGGTAAACAAAATCTGAAAATTCATTTATCATTTATCATTGAACATTTATCGAGCAACTTAATGATAAATGTTCAATGATAAATGAATTATGCCTGATCTACCCGATATTGAACGCGACGGCGAGGTTCTGACCGAAAGCGCGACGAAGCTCGAAAAACCGAAACTTTATAAAGTCGTCCTGCATAATGACGATTTTACGACCCAGGAATTTGTCGTCTTTATTCTCCAGCACGTTTTCATGCGTTCCGTTGCCGAAGCCTTTACGATCATGCTTAAAGTTCATAACGAAGGCATCGGCATTGCGGGCATTTATCCTTATGAAGTCGCGAATATGAAAGCCGAAAAGGCGATGAATCTGTCGCGGGCGCATGAATATCCGCTGCTTTGCACGGTCGAAGAAGAATAAAAATTACGATTAAAGACAAAATTGTAAAATTTTGTTTTACCTTTTCATATTCGACGCGCTATAATGACCAAAGCGTGTCGTTTTCCATTTTCTGACACGATTTCCGCAAAAAACTTCTTTTTTCATTTCAAATCATCTTTCAAGATTTCGGAGAACAGATTCAATGTCCAAAGTATTTTTCCAATTCAAACGATTTTCAAGTTTTATTCTATTAACGGCGATTTTTTCGGTTTTGATAAGTGCCGGTTGCGCGGTCGAAGCCGCGAAAAATGCTGACCCGGAGAAAATGCCGCCCGTGAAAAATGCGGATCTGCCGTCGAGCGCGACAACATCCGCCAAAACAACCAATGCCGCGACGATCGAGATCGAGCAAAATTCGCCCGCCGATTCGGTGCGCGTTTTTTACAAAAAATTACGCGAAAATCGTTTCCGCGACGCGATATTTTTAACAAATCTGCGTCCGGCGATCGAAGGCTTGACCGAAACCGAACTTGCGGAACTGCAGCTTGATCTTGCGCAGCTTGCCCAGCAACTCCATGCCGTCCATGCGCGGCATCTT
>CADEFG010000128.1 GCA_902826505.1 uncultured Acidobacteriota bacterium | reverse complement strand
GGCGGCGTCCTGATCGCCGAACACGGCGCAACCGCCATTCAGCGCGTTTTGGACGCGGTCATCACAAATCATTACACCGTCGGGCACACCTTACCGTTCGGCAGTCTGCTTTATCCTTATTTTCGGGCATCGAGCCTCGGCGGTACCTGGCGCGGCTTTTCCGAACCTTTCCCGACAACGGCGATCGAATCCGGCGGCGGGACGACGACCGAAACACCACTTTCCGCTTGGACGCACAGCTTAAATTTCAACCCGAGGGATACGCCGGAAGGATTACTGAAAGCCGTTTTCTCACAATCCGGCAATCAGTTTTATGTCTGGTCAACGGTCGGCAGCGGCTAACTTCCCCCGTTTAAGGCTAAAAAAAACGTGTCTGGTTTGTGTCTAAAACGTCGGTTAGTTTTGCTAGTTTTGTTAATTTTAACGTCGCCAAAAATTAAAAAAGTCTTGTATTTATCGGATTTACCAATAAATACAAGACTCTGCTGAAAACTTAAAAAATGCCCTCGGTAGGATTCGAACCTACAGCCAACAGATTATGCTTACCCGCTACGGCTTTCGCCGCCCGTTTCCGGTTTGTGGTCTGGACTGTCTCTTCTCTTTACGAGTCTGCCGTTCAGTCTCTACGCCTTCCTCTTTTTATTGAGGCTTGGTTCGGGATTGCCGTGTGTTTTTCAACATTTAGGTTTCCCCGAATTTGACAGATTCTACTAAAATGCTTTCATAAACAAATTAGCAACCCTTTGACTTGAAATCATATGGAAAAGAAATGTCTGTCTTGCGCTATCATACTTACAGGTCGTCAAAGAAAATTTTGTTCGACGAAATGCAAACAATCGCAAATAAATCGCAAACATCAAAACTACGCTGCTCAACAACGCAGAGGTCATGAACGTAAAGCCCGACTGATGCAAATAAAAGGCGGTTGTTGTGAAATTTGTGGTTATAACAAAAACTCATCGGCGCTTTGTTTTCACCATCTAACTCCATCAATAAAAACTTTTCAAATAGACATCAGAAGATGCTCCAACGCTTCTTGGGACAAATTAGTCAAAGAAGCCGGTAAATGCCAACTGCTTTGTCTAAACTGCCACGCGGAAATTCATAATCCGACCTTTTCCACTTAGATCTCACGTCGCTTAAGTCTGCTGCTCTAACCGTTGAGCTACAAGGGCGTGAACTTTTTTAGTTTATTAAATACTTTCAATTTCGGCAAATCCGCTCACGCACAATCGGGTGTCAGCAATTTCTCGGCTAATTTCTGAAAGGCTTCTTCGACGCGCTCGCCCGATTTCGCGCTCGTGCGAAACATTTTCCAGCCGAAATTTATCATCTGCTCCATTTCGGTCGGGAGAATTTCAAATTGTTCGGTCAGATCGTTTTTGTTAAAGAGCACGAGAAACGGCAACCGCCCGACTTCGCGCTCGACCATTTGCTGGATCGAAAAAGCCGTCACGAAAGTTTCGTGGCGGGTTAGATCGACGACGATAAAATAGCCGGACGCGCCGCGCAGGAAAGCCGGGCGAATCTTAAAAGTTTCATCTTCGCCCTGCAAATCCCAAAGCAGCAGATTGACTTCCGTCTCGCCGACCGGAACCGTTTTCTTGTCAATCTTGACACCGATCGTCGAGTGATATTTTTCCGAATAGATGCTTTGCACGAACCGCCGGACAAGACTTGTCTTGCCGACGCCGGTCGCGCCGAGCATACAGATTTTTTTTTGAATTGCCATTATTCTAAAAAGACTCGAAACCGGACGGCACATTCCGACGCAGTTCCGCTCGTGCCGACCCCGACAGCTTTAAAGTTTTGATTATTCTGCTTTAATTTTTCGGATTTAGCAAAAAATTCCGCCAGAATTTTATCGGCGCGCGCCTGACTGATTTGGGCGTTCACCGCATCCGTGCCGCTGGCGTCGGCATGTCCGACGATTTCGACCCGAAAGTTTTTTTGTGACCACCGCGCCACTTCGCTCAAAAATTCAAAATCATTCGTTAACTCCGAGACCACTTTTTCCTGATCTCCGGCAAAATCGGTCGTGCCGCAGTTAAAAACAATTTTTTTCGATTCGATCTCATTTCGCAAACCCGCAAAGCCGATCCGAAATTCGTTGACGCCGGCAAGCGCAAGCGCGAGCTTTTTGGCTTCAGCAAACCACTCTGCCGAAACCGCGCCGTCCGCCGTCAAGACTCCGTTTTCAAAAGAAAATTTCACATTCGGCGGCGGATCGAGAAACTTTTCGGCGCGAATTAAGACAAATTTCGGATTCGCGTCCTGAAAAGGCTTCCAGTTTTGACGAAAATCGTTTGAATCAAAACCGTATTCGTTCAAAAGCGTTTCGGGATTGACCGCCAGATTATCGCGCAAACCGGCGATCTCGTGTTTGAAAAAACCTCTTTCCGCGTCAGTGATGACAATTCCCGGCTCGCCGCGCAATCGTTCAAGATAATTTGACCAACGCCAATAATCGCGGATGAAAAAAAATCCGCCGACCAAAATTAAAATGCCCAAAGCGCCCGCCAAAATATTAAACGGCGTCAGAACTTTGCTTTTCGGCTCGGTCTTTTCGTCGAGCTGCATTTGCAGACATTCCTGCAAAACCGGCTTTGTGTCTTCAAAAACGGTCGTGTCGCCCGCAAATCTCTGAAAATCTTTTTCCTGTTCGAACTGAATCCTTTCGATCGCTTCGAGAAAGATCTCGCGCAAATTAAGCGGCGCGTTTCCGCGAATGACGGCGGCTAAAATCGCATCCGGGCTATTCTCGATCCAAACCGACAAATCTCTGACCTTTAAGTAATCGAGCGTCGCGTCTTCCGAAGCTTTGAACGAATCGTGGACAAAATCCTGAATCGCCGTGAGCATCGCCGAAACCATCTCGCCGTCCTGCGTTTCCGCCGATTTTAGGGAAACGTGCTGAAGCAAAATCCCGGTTTCCTTATGAATCAGAAAAACCTGTTCGACGCGGTAAAGAAGGCTGTGCAGAATGACGACCTCGGCAAACGGTTTGCCCGTCTGCATCGCTTCGAGCCGCCATCTCAAGCCTTGCGGCGAAAGGCTGCGCTCGAGCGTTTGATTCAATGATTGAACCATCTGCGCCAATGCCTCGGCGATGGCTTTGCGAATCGCCGGACCGATGATCGGAAAAATCGCTTCCGCCAAAATTCGCGGATTTCTTTGGACGGATTGACGAATGTTTTCTTCGACCAGGGGCAATGTCGCTTCCGCCAGTTGATCGTCTTTTTCCGCCCGTTTTTTCAGCGCGTCGGGCAAGACTTCGCTGACCTCGTCAGATTGAACGAGGATTTTGCGCAGTTCGCCGAGTTCGTTTGGCAAACTGCCGCCGTTTGCAGATAGTTCGGGCGTGGCAGGATTATTCGGAGAGAGCTGCTTTTCTTTTTCTGTTACAGTCGGGGACATTCTGAAAACGTAACCAAAAATGTAGGGGCAGGTCTGGTGCCTGCCCAAAGCGACGATTGTCGCTAGAAAGTTTCAAGCCCATTCAACCTTGAATTATTTGAAACGTATTTCGCTTCGCTCATCGGGCGGCGACTTGTCCCCGCCCCTACAATTAAATTAATCCGCATCGGGCAATTTGAAATCATTTGTCAAGCGCATCGCCATTTCGGTAAAAAGTTCGGCGAGCGCCGTTCGATCGGCTTTGTCGTCACGAATTTCCGTCGATTCGCGTTCGAGCGAGTTAAGCAGATCATTATGACGTTTTTGAATTTCGTCCGACAGATTTTTCGATTGCGACAAAATTTGCTGGCGCAGATCGCTTTCCGATTTGGCGGCGTGCTCATTGATGTTCGTCACTTTCTTGTCGAGATTATGCGAAAGATCCTTGAGTTCGCCCGAAAGCTCTTTGACCGCGTCGGCACGCGAATTTTGTTCGCTCATCAAACGGTCGGTCAAAGATTTGACTTCGCCTTTGATGTAATCTTCAAGCGCGTCGAGCTTTTTGCGGGTTTCGTCGCGCATATCGGAAACTTCCTTTGACAGACGTTCTTCCATCCGCGCAAAACGGCGTTCAAAATCGCGCGATTGCGAACCGAACAAAATATCCCGAATCTTGTCAATATTGCCGTCTTCCTGCATTTCGACGGCGGCGTTTTTTTGTTTTTCGGCTTTCATAAAATTTCTTTTTCAAAAATTCGTTGTTTGATAAACTCGAAATTTTCAATGATTTCAGTTATTAAATCAGTAATCCGTTGCCAATTCTCCGAATCTGCCTGATTCTGTAGATCTTCAAACAATCCGGTCAGTTTTTCCAATCCGACATTCGTACTGCTTCCTTTCAAATGATGTGCGAGATGCGCGATCGATTTTGCGTCGCGTTTTTGAAGTTCGGCTTGTAATATCGAAATTTGCTTTTCGGCGTTTTCGCAGAAAATCTGCAAAATCTCCCGCGCAAAATTTTTCTCGCCGCGAGCTTCGATCGCCAAAAATGTCTTTAACGTTTCGGGGGTAATTAGTTCAGACAAGGAATGTTGAACGATATTTTCTTCCAAGTCAAGATTTGGTAAGACCTTTTCGACTGAAAAATGTTTTTGAAAAATCTTCAGCAAGTCTTTTTTGGTAATAGGTTTGCAATAATAATCGTCCATTCCTGCCCGCGCACATTTTTCGCGCTCGGCGTCATCGCAAAATGCCGTCAGGGCAATTATTTTCGGACAATGTATTTTTTCGTCTCGCCGGATCGCTTCGGTCGCCGCTAAACCGTCCATTTGCGGCATTTGGCAATCCATCAAGATCAGATCAAAGTTTTTTTCACGCGCTTTTCTAACGGCTTCCGTACCGTTTTCGGCAAATTCCGATTTGTAACCGATTTGTTTAAGCAACCTTGAAGTTATTTCACGATTCACTTCATCGTCTTCGACAATCAGGATTTGTAAAGTCCGAGGTTCCAGGTCGGAAGTCTCAAATTGCTTTTGGCGACTTTCATCGAAAAGCTCTCCGGCATGACCGATTTGCGTTTTGAGACTTGGAACCTGAAACTTGGAACTTCGAACAAGCTGAACCGTGAACCAAAACCGCGAACCTTTCCCGGTCTCACTTTCAACCCCGATTTCGCCGTGCATCATTTCGACTATTTCCTTGCAGATCGCCAAGCCTAAACCGGTTCCGCCGAAACGCCGCGTCGTCGAAATATCGGCTTGCGTGAAAGGTTCAAAAAGACGCTCTTTTTGTTCATCATTTATTCCGATTCCCGTGTCATAAACGTCAAAGCGCAAAAAACTGTGCGCTTCGGCGTTTTCAGATTTTGAAATTTTAAGCCGGATTTCGCCCGATTCGGTAAATTTTATTGCGTTGCTCAAAAGATTATTCAGAACTTGCCGGAGACGATTGGCGTCGCCGCGAAAAATTCCCGCAAGATTATCCTCGATCGTCAGATTCAGCCGCAGATTCTTTTTGCCAGCCGAAATTTTGAACAGATCAACTGTTTCTTCGAGCAGTTCACGCAGATCAAAATCAATTATTTCAAGGGCGAGTTTGCCGGCTTCGATTTTGGAAAAATCGAGAATACCGTTGACGGTTTCCATCAATACTTGGACGCTTTTTTGAAGCATTTGCAAATATTTCCGCTGTTCTTTGCTTAAATCGGTATCGAGCAAAAGATTTGCCGTGCCGACAATTCCGCTCAAAGGCGTGCGGATTTCGTGGCTCATATTGGCGAGAAACGCGGCTTTTGTCCGCGCGGTTTCGAGCGCCGATTCACGGGCGGCGGAAACTGCCGCTTCAACATCACGCCGTTCGGTAATATCTTGAAAAGTAACGATCGCGCCGGTAATTTCCGTGTGTTCAAAAATCGGTGAACAAACATATTCGACCAAAAACGGACTTTCGTCCGACCGAAAAAAGGTTTCCGTATTGATGTGTGAAGCCGTGCCTTCGACCAAGGCAAATTGAATCGGGCAAATTGCCAGTTCGTCATCCGAAAGGCTTTTATCACGCCGAAAAAAAACGATGTCGTAATTTTTACCGATTAAATCTGTGGTTTGAGAGCCGAGCAGCCTGACGGCAGAATGATTGGCAAAAGCAATTTTTCGACTGGCATCGATCACACAGACGCCTTCCGACAAAGATTGAAGAATCAAATCGTTATTAAAAAACTCGATTTGCCCGGTTTTTGCTTTTTTGCCTTGCGTCATAATCTTTTTGGTTTTTAAAAGATTACGGGGTTTATTCGCAAAAGAAAAGCGAGACGCCAATCGCCTCGCTTGAAAAGTTGCCCAGCCTCGAAGGGTCCTGACGAGACTGAGCCTGCGAAACAAAGGCTACCCCCTTCCTGAGTTTCGCATTCCGTTATAAATTGTTGACTGTTATCAAACGCCCACAATTCGTGGTTTTACTGAAATTCCCCGTAAAAATCTCAGTAAAATCACAAATATTAAAATCCTTTTATTACTTTTCGTTTTTAGATATAGCAAAGACGTTTCTTACTTAGAATTCTTCTGCCCCCAAAAAAAATCTTCTGTCAGAAACGTCTGTTGCCGTTTTCTTTTATTACAACTACCGTGCCAAAAAATCTTTGTTGTCCTTCAAAACAAATATACTTAATGTTTTCAGCGTTTTAGTTTATTTTCCGGTATTTTTAAGTCGGCGCGAAAGAAATGATCCGGACAAAATGTCTGACATAAAAACCGACGCTATGACATTTTGTCAGCTTTTGACGTCATATTCATTTAATTTTCGGTAAAGTGTTCTGGAAGTTATGCCGAGCATGACGGCGGTTTTTTCGCGATGCCCGCCGGTTTCTTTCAAAACCCTTAAGATATGCATCTTTTCGAGTTCAGCGAGAGTTAGCGGCTGCGAAACGGAGTTTGAAAGCCGCGATTCGGGCGCGAGATTTTGGCTCTCCAGACCATAGATTTCTTCAATCAAATCGGTCGGCGAAAGCACTGCCGAACGTTCGAGCGTATTGCGAAGCTCGCGAATATTTCCCTCCCACGAATGATTTTTTATCTGATTTTTGGCGTTTTCCGAGAGCGCCAGATTCGGACGATTGAAACCGCTGCGAAGTTTTTCGAGAAAAAAGTGGATCAGCGCGGAAATATCAGCAGTTCGTTCGCGAAGCGGCGGCAGATGAAAGGCAATAACATTAAGCCGATAAAATAAATCAGTTCGGAATCTGCCTGCCCGAACCTCGTCGGGCAAATTCTTGTTCGTCGCGGCAATTACGCGGACATCGGATTGGCGGTCACGCGTTGCGCCGACGCGCCGGAAATTTCCGTTTTCAAGAAAATGAAGTAATTTAACCTGCATCGGCAGCGGCATTTCACCGATCTCATCAAGAAAAAGGGTTGAATCGTTCGCCGCCTCGATAAGACCGATCTTTTGCGTTGTCGCGCCGGTGAAAGAACCTTTTTCGTGTCCGAAAAATTCCGATTCAAAAAGATTTTCGGGCAATGCGCCGCAATTGACCGAAACGAGCGGCAAATCCGCGCGCGGGCTGAAAGAATGAATCCACCGCGCCAGCACGTCTTTGCCCGTCCCCGACTCGCCCGTGATCAGAACGGTCGTGTCGAGCCGGGCGACGGTTTCCGATTGCGCAAAGATCTGTTTCATCACCGCGCTTTGGTGAACGGGTTCAATGACAAGATTTCGGTTTTGTTGACGAACAGCGGCGCGAAAGCGTTCGTTTTCCTGCACGAGCCGCCGTTTTTCGACCGCTTTGCGGATAAATGTTTCGACTTCTTCGGAATTTGCGGGTTTGGTAATGTAGTCGATCGCGCCGCGGCGCATTGCTTCGATGCCGGTTTGCAGAGATTTATCCGCCGTCAGCATAATCACTTCGGGCGCGTTTTCCGTTTGCCGAATCGCCGGTAAGATTTCGATTCCTGAGATGTCGGGGAGATTGACATCTAACAGCACGACATCGAAATCTTCTTCCTTGAGTTTGCCTAAAACCGATTTTGCGCTTTCAACCGCAGAGAATTCCAAATCGTCCGCCGTAATCTGTGAAGGCAAAAGCCGTCGCAAAACAGGATCGTCATCGGCAAGCAAAATTTTTATCTTTTGCCTCATATTTTTTATTCGATTCGGGGTAGATTTGAATCAGTTGACGATTTTTTTCGATAACTAATTGATTTGAATTGTGCAACCGTTTTTTTTTTTCGTCAACACGAGAACTATTTTTCTTAAATAATTGTAAAGAAACTTACTTTCCGCAAGTTTTTTGAAATTATTTTAAAAGCGAGTTCCCCAAAAGTCCGCTTAAAAATTTTGCAAAAGCGGCTGTAATATGACGGCTTTCTGCAATTTTTCGATTCGCTCCGCCAGATCTTCGACTTTTCCCGAACCGTAATCGGTTTCTAAAATCGTTTGGATCTGGTCGATTGTCTTATCCTGCAAAAGATTCTCCAAAATGGAGAGATCCGTATCGTCAAAATCATTGACCCCGAGCGCATTCGGCACATTTTGCCCCAAAACGCGGGTTTGCGCCAAATCAAAAGCCCAATCGAGAACTTTATCGAGCGGTTCGGCGGCTGGAAAACGCGCTTTGATCAGCGAAAAAATCCGATCTCTGCCCTCGACATTCATCAACAGCGCCAGAAAAAAACGATGTTCCGGCTCGGTCACGTAACTTCGCTGGCGGACGATCTCGTCCTGTTTTTCGAGATGCGCAAAAACCTTCGGAAAGACATTCGCCCGTTCGCCGTGACGTTCTCTGACGATTTCGATAAAAGCGTCGAAACGATTTTGCGCCGCCGAGAGATTAAAAAGCTGGTCGATCTCATTCGATCGCAGATAATCGCGCAGCGTCGAAAGAATTTGAAAGGTCGTCTGAAAATCGGCAGTCTTCAGCCAGTCGGTGATAAATTCGTCGGTGCGTGGATGTTTGGCGCGAATCAACGCCGTCACGCACTGCAATTTTTTCGTCGTATTCGCTTCTTCAAAAAACGGATCGATCGCCAAGTAAGGTTTGAAATACGAAAATTGCGGCATATGCAGCGGACTTTTGTAGGTGCGGACGACGATCGTCGCGGACGGCTGTTCGAGGTGAAAAAGCCCGTGAATATATTTTTTGCCGGATTGAATCATCTGGACATCGCCGACACTCAAGATTTCGCATAATTTCAGATCCATATTACCGATCTCGGTAAAAACATTGATGCTTTCCTGCCGCTCGAATTCATACCAACTGTGAATGCTCGATCCCATCAAAACCTGAAACGCCCCGCAAAAAGCGTGTTGATGAATCGAGGTCGTACCTTCGAGCCAGAAATAAACGTCAACGTGAAAACGCGGGCTGTTGTAAATCGTGATCGGCGGATCGCCGAATCTGCCGGGCAGATCTTTTTGTTCTGGCAAAACGGTTTGCCGCATCGTCCATTCGATAACTTCCCACGCCGAAACGAGCGCCGGAATATTTGCTTCCTTTAAGGCGCTGGCGGCGATTTCGGGAAAAACCGTTTCATCATAATTCTGATCGCGCCAGCGGACTTCGATTTCCGCGCCGAGTTTGTTAAATAATTCCATAAAGTTTAATTAAAACTGTCAGGCGGCGGCGGCGGCGTATAAGTATGTTCCGGTGGAACTCTGTCCAAATACTTTAAAACTCCCCAGGTCGTTCCAAAACTTAAAATTACCGCGACAATTGTGATGATAATATCAACGTTTCCCCAATTTGGTTCGGGTTGATTCGTAAAGCCGATGACAAGCCCGACAACGATACCCAGAAATAACGCCACCACAAACTGTGTTCCGATAAAGGTTGCCGCCGCTATCAAAGCCCAAAGCAAACCATTTCGTCCAGCATCTTTCGCTTTTCGATAAGCAAGAATCGCTGAAATTATCGCAAAAATCATATTTTACCTCGTTTTTTTTATTAGCGGTTCAAGTTAAAACTTAAATTGCCGCCAAAGGCTTATTTAACAATTCCATAAAATTTAACTATTTTGATTAAGATCGGTTG
>CADEFG010000127.1 GCA_902826505.1 uncultured Acidobacteriota bacterium | reverse complement strand
CTGTTTTATCGGGTTTCGGAATCGCGATACCGCTTCGCAGATTGTAATATTCGCTGTCGCCAAAGGGCACGACCATATTCAACCCGTCCACCGCGCCGCGCTGAAAGATCGTGATCAGAATTTTCTTTTTGCCGCTGCGGTCGGTCAAGGTCTGCGCGTTGGCGAATTGATGCAGAAAGCGCGGTGCCGCCGCCATCAAACCAAAACTTGCGAGTGTGATGCCGCTTGATTTTAAAAAATACCGTCTATCCATAAATGCTTCCCTCTTGAAAATGAAAATTATGCTGTGTCAGCTTTTCTTTAGACGCACCAAAAGTTAGTTTGGTTAGTTTATTATTCAACAAAAATTAATTTTCGCATCGTTGACCTTTGCGAAAGGTTTTTCCATAATGCAATCGGAATATTATTTTTAACTATCGGCGGCGCACGATTATGAAAGAAGAACTTATCAAACTTATATTGGAACGGCTCGAAAAAGAAGCAGCGGCGATCAAAGCCGATTTTCACACCGATAAAGGCATCAAAACGCATTTTACGGCGATCGATGATTTTTTTCCCGAAGATGTCGCGCGAAAGATCTACGAATCGTTTCCGCCGCTCGAAGAAATGCGGCTGCTTGACAGTTTCCGCGAGAAAAAACATACGTCGAAGGATTTTGATAAATTCGATTCGTTGATGAAAGATGCGACATTTGCCTTTCAGGACGAAAGAGTCGTCAAAAAGGTTGCCGAGCTGACGGGAATCGAAGACCCGCAGGGCGATCCGCATCTTTACGCGGGCGGTTTGAGCGCGATGACACGCGGACATTTCCTGAATCCGCATCTCGACAATTCGCACGACTACGAGCAGAAATATTACCGCGTTCTGAATCTGCTTTATTACGTGACGCCTGATTGGAAACCCGAAAACGGCGGCAATCTCGAGCTCTGGGACGAAGAAGTGACTGCATCGATCGAGATTCCGAGTCTTTTCAACCGGCTGGTTTTGATGGCGACGAACGATAAATCGTATCATTCGGTCAACGAAGTAAAAGCCGACGGTGCGCGCTGCTGCGTTTCAAACTATTATTTCTCGCCGCATTCGCCGAACGGTTACGAAACAACACACGTTACCTATTTTCAAGCGCGACCGGAACAGACAGTTCGCCGTCTGGTCACAAAGATCGACAGCGATTTGCGCACGGCGATCAGAAAGGTCGTCAAAAAAGGCTTTGCCAAAAAAGACATTTACGAAGGCGAGAATTAATGGATAATGGATAACGGATAATGGATAATGGATAATTGAAGAGAAAATAAAAATTATCCATTATCCGTTATCCGTTATCCATTTCATTAAGTTTTCCCGAAGATCAATCTGCCCAAAAAATCTTTATCATCGAATTTTCCGAAATTTCCATAACGAACGATCACCAAATCTTTTGACGGAATGATGTAAAGCCGTTGATTTCCCGCGCCTGCCGCCATATATAAATCTTTGACCGCGTCGCCGTTATTGGTTTCAACGCGCATCGCAGTCGGCATTCCCGTCGGGCTTTTGCCTTCGTGATTGAGCCAGAACGTCATGCCGTAAGCCGGATTTGCTTTTGAACCGATGACGAGTTCACCCAAAAGTTTTTTCGCGACTATTTGTTTGCCGCCGTATTTGCCGCCGTTTTTTAGCAAAAGTCCGAATTTTACCCATTCACGAGCCGTCAGACTCGCGCCTTGCGGCAATAAAGGGTTGCCGTCCGACATTCGCCAGAAAGCGATATTCAATCCGATCGGCGTTAAAATGCGGCGTTTCAGATAATTCATCACGGTTTCTTTTTGCGGGGCGAGCTTGCGCCGCATCACTTCGCCGAAAATCTGAAAGGGAACCGGACCATATTCAAATCTTGTCCCGGCTTCATCGCTGACCGGAGAATTGATCGCGTCCGCGTATTCGGGAACACGCCCGATCTGTCCGGCATCGATGCCGCTTGTCAGGGAAAGCAATTGACGAAGCGTGATATTTGCTTTCTGTTTGTCGTTCTTCCATTCGGTAATCGTTTCGCTCACTTTTTCATCAAAGTTTTTGACGAGCTTGTCCTCGATCGCCGCCGCGAGCATCACGCCCGAAAAAGATTTCGTGCCGCTCGCCAGAAAATGCGGCTGGTCGGCGGTCGTTCCGTTTTCGTAATCTTCAAACACGATCTTCTCGCCCTTCATCACGAGCACCGACACGCCGCGATTTTCCGCCGAATATGCTGCCGCGAGCTTATAGCGTTCCTGTTCGGACAGGGCTTTTGAATTTTGCGCTCTGACCGCGCCGCTCACGGAAAAAAGCAGAAAAAATGAAAAGATTGCTGAAACAAATTTGCTCATAATTTTATTCTAAAAAAGCAGTCAGCCATCAGAATACGCTGCTGATAACTGACTGCTGACCGCTAAATACAAAGGTTATTGACGCTGGAATTCGGGCGTGCCCAAAACCAGACTGACGATCTTAAAGACTTCCGGGTTTCCGCTCGGCGCAAGCAGCCGCGCCTGCCGGTTCATTCTGCCGCCTTGTCCCTGCCCGCGCATATTCGGCATTTCCAGATTATCTTCGACTTCGTCAGGCGATTTTACGTCCGGCAAAGGCTGTTCGATCTGCTTCAAAAGCGTCGCTCTCGTATTTGGCGAAATGTCGTTATCCAGAACGACCGCGATCGTCTTGTCCAAAATTGCCGATTTACTGCCGGCTTCAAAGATTTTTAAATTCGCTTTGGTGCCCGGAATTTGATTCGACGCGAGCGCGATCGCAAAGTTCAATCTTTCCAGAAGTGCGCCCGTGTTGACCCAATCTTCCGCCGTGTCGGGGTAGCCGGTCGGCGCTTGATAACCATAGGGAACTTCGCCTAATTTGTTGAGCATCGCGAGAATTGCCGCGCTCGAATTGGTGTCGGCGCCGATCGTCCGGATCGCGCTGACCGCCAGCTCGAACGGAGTTTTGATCTTCGCGCGGTAATTTTCCGGCGCGTAAAACTCCTTGTCGGTGAACAGGGCTTTCAAAGTTGATTTGATGTCGCCTTTCGAATCCAGAAAGACTTTCGCGACGCGGTTGACCAATTCGCTGCTCGGATTGTCGCTGACAAACTTGACCGCGAGTTTACGAGCAATAAATTTCGCGGTCGCCGGTTGGCTGACGAGAATGTCAATGACCTTCAAACCGTCTTTGATGCCGCCTTCGTTGATCTTTTGCCCGAGGACGGTTTTCGCGCCGTCTTCGTGCCATGTTTTATTAAAATAAAATTCGCCCGAATCGAGATCGTCGGGAATTCCGGCTTGCTTTTGCAGACGGTTTAACTGTTGATTCTGTTTGCCGGTGATCTCATTGGCGGCGGCGCGGCGATAACCGCGCGGATCGGCGATCGTCCAGCCGGTAAAGCATTTCGCGACTTCGATGATATCTTGCTGCGTGTAGCCGCCGTCAACGCCCAACGTGTGAAGCTCCATCAATTCGCGGGCGTAATTTTCGTTGATGCCGCGTTTCTGGCGCTGCTGGTTTTGCATCTGCTTCAAACGCTGGTCGAGCTGGGCGTCCGTCAAACCGCGATTTTGTTTGATCCGCTCGCGCATTTGCGGTGTCAGAGTTCCGTTTTGAAGCGCCTTCTGAAGACGACCGTTGCCGCGATTGTTATTATTTTGCGCGTTCGGCGAGATGCTTTGAAAGTTATCGAGAAAGAACAGCATCGCCGGATGCTGCGCGGTGCCGATGACCAGATCCTTGAAGTTTCCGAGCGCGTTCTTGCGCAGCACATCGCGTTCATAGGACGGAATATACCAGCGGACAGCGGCTTTGCCGGCAAAGACATTGAAATGGTTCTGCCAGAAATCAACCATCGCTTCCTGCAATTGTTTTTCGGAATAAACGGCGCGGAGCACGCGGTTTGCCGTGATTTGCGGCAAAAGCTGGTTCGCCGGGCGCAAATCGTATTCTTTGTAGTATTCGCGGAGTTTTGCCTGCCGCTGCTGACGATCTTTTTCCGTCGTTTGCTGGTCGGCGTTTTGGTTGTTGTTTGCCTGATTGTTTCTGCCGCCTTCAAGCTGGCGGAGCAGCGCGCCCGGATTCGGATATTTGGCGAAAACCTCGGCGGTCGTCATATTGAAAATTTCGAGGTTTTTGACTTTCAGGTCGGCGACCGAATCGATGATCGAATCGGGATTGAGCTGCTGTTCGATGTATTTGTTCAAACCCATTGTTTTGACGCGTTCGACATCGGCGGGGCGCGCGCCGAAACCGAGCCGGTTGAGAACGTGCAGGATTTTCTGTTCTTCGGTCAGCGACTTTCCTTTTTTGTTCAAACCGTTGTCGCCAAACGCGAAAACGGGCGCACAGATCACCAAAACCATTAAAAATGCGGTAAGTTTGTGAATTAACGAGTAATTTCTTTTCATTTCCTAAACCCTCTAATATGAATGATTGCTTCGCATTGAGCGAAAATGTTCTGTTTTGTTAGACGCAGGTAAATCGTAAAAGGACGAAAAAAATGTTTTTTTTCGGTTGTCCGTCGCCGCTTATTGGTTAACAATTGTCATTTGCCGGTTTGTATTCAAGAGCCTCAGTAGTGGCTAAGAATTTTAACAACCGGAGCGCCGATGGCTCGTCCGTATGTTCGGCGAGAGCCGGACAAAAACGATCTCACACCATCCAAGCTTGATTATATTGAAAAGCATTGAGCGCGTTTCACGCACTAGCGGACGAGCCGTCCGCGCTCCGTTTTATCCAATATGCGGGCTTTTCAACGGATTTCGGGTTCAGCGGGCAAAAGACAACTGACGATGGATGAAACTGCATCTAAAATGTCGAAGTTTGCCGAAAGATTAGTTATAATGACAGGTAAGTTTTAACCCGTAGGAAAGAAAAATGATGAAGTTAAATAAGTTTTCGTTTCTGTTTTCCGCCGTGATCGGTCTGTTTTTAGCAATTAGCGCGTTTGCGCAAACCGAAACTTTCAGCGATGCCAACGTTGATTATAGTTTCGATCTGCCGAACGCGACCTGGAAAATGACCGCCAAACCTTCGCAGACGAGTCCGAATGTCGAATATGTTTTCGGCGACCGTTCGGGCGGTCATCTCGAAGTCCGTAAAATCAGCGCGAAGGCTGATGAGCTGATGTCGGATGTCATCGCCGGTGAAGAAGAAAAGCTCAAATTTCTGCAGGGCTACGTCGCCGGTAAGGAAGAAAATTTCGCGGGCAGTTTGAAAGGCACGGTTTTTAACTTCGAATATGTCCGTTCGGGCAGAAATATGAGCGGCAGATTTTATTTTCTCAAAGTAAATCCGACGACCGTTTACGTTCTGCGCTTTACGGCGCAAAAAGAAAAGCTGATCGCGATCCGCAACCAAACCGATTCGATCGCCCGAACTTTTGAGATCAAAAAGCAATAATTCCGGAATTCGTTCCGAAAGCGAAAATTTTAGCCGGCACCCGCAAAAAATTGCTCCCGGAACTTTTTAAGTTTGAAAAATAAAATAGCTGTCAGACTTCTTGATTCAAATGTTATATTGGATATGTCAATTCATTTCCAAATAACATTTGAGTCAAGGAGTCTTTTGTGATGCGTAAAGTCTTTTTCAGCTTAGTCATCGGCTTATTATTGACAATTGTTTCTTTCGCCCAAAATCTCGTCAGCTTCACGCAAAGCGGTACGATGACCGTTGCGCAAACCAATCAAATGATGACCAAGGCGTTCGGCAACCGAGTTGCACCGGCGACTGAGGCGATCGAGCTATACAAAATAAGTTATCGTTCGCGGGACGAGAAAGATCGCGCCGTGACCTTGACCGGCTTGATCGCTTTTCCGAGAGGCGGTGCGCCGAAAGGCTTGATCGTGTTCAATCACGGGACGATCGCCGATCGTCGAATGTCGCCGTCGCGTTTTACGGGCAAAGCCAACAATTCCGAAGCGCAAACCGCGACACTGGCGTTTGCTTCGGGCGGTTACGCGGTCGTCATGCCGGATTATCTCGGTCTGGGCGATCATCAGGGCGCGCATCCGTATCCGCTCGGCGCGGCGAACAGTCTTTCCGCGGTTGATATTATCGAACCGGCGCGGACGATCGCCAAACGGCTAAAAATAAACATCGGCTCGAATCTTTTCGTTTCGGGATATTCGGAAGGCGGCGCGGTCGGAATGTGGACGGTGCGCGATTTGGAGAAAAAATCGGGCGCGGATTACGAAGTTACTTCAGCCGCGCTCGGTTCGGGTCCGTACGATCTTTCGGGCGTCACGCGAAAATGGCTGCTCGAATCACCGAGCAGTCAGGAAGAATTTGTCGTCAAGCTTTATTTAACAGGTTATATGGCGGATTATTTTCACAAAAGCACGGGCGTGAAGATCGTCGATTATTTCAAACCTTCGATGGCTTTCACGATCGATCAGGCATTCAAGGGAAAACTGACGGACGAAGCGATCATCAAACGACTCGCGCTCGCGGCGGTCTTGATGCGCTCGAAAAATTCGTTCGATAACGTGATTACGCCGCGCTTTAAAAAGGCGCTGGAAACTTTGGACACAAAAGACCCGGTGATTCGCGAAATGCTTAAGAGCGATTGCTACGACTGGTCGCCGCGCACGAAGATGCTTTTGATCAATCTGGTCAATGATAAGGTCGTGATTCCCGAAAACACGGCAAAGGCGCTCGAAACGATGCGCCGGCGCGGCGTCGGCGCGAATCTCGTCCGTCAGCATGTGGTCAACGACGCGAGATTGAATCACGTCACCGGAATGCCCGTCGTGATGGCACAGGCACGGCGGTTTTTTGATGAAGGTTTTACGAATTAGAAAGCGCTCGGTCAGTAGCGTTTGCGTATGTAAATGCGTTTGTGCTTGATGACAAAATACGCTTCGGCTCCCTTCGGGCGCTTCTGACTTTTCAATTCCAAATCAAATATTTCGCGCCGAACGGCAGGATATAACCTTTCATCTTTTTATCTAAGCGAGACAAATTTTCATCCAAAGAGAGTGTTTTGTGAAGGCGCATCCGAAGTGTTTCATTTTCAGTTAAGGATGTGATGATCCGAATATTGAAGCGTTCGGTTTTTCGGAGCAAGCTCCACGCTGTTTGCCCGTTGACCTCGTAATTCAAACACAAGTTTTCGGCTAATTCGCCGGAGTTTTCGGCTTTGAACCATTTGAGAAAATCGTGTCGCCCAAGTCCGTCGGCGCATTCGGCGAGGAGAATAATCGTGCCGCCGTCATTGCAGGCGTCAGAAGCCGTTTCGAGTGCTTTGTGCGCCTGAATCATGTTGATGTCGTGCGGAAATCCGCCGCCGCTGACGATCACCAGATCGCGTTTTTCGGTGATTTTAACCGTATGGTTCGAATCATAAAATTCACAGCCCGCGCGATGCGCTTCGATCCAATCGCCGCCGAATAATTCGACCGCTTCGCCCTTATCGTTGACGATCGTATTGATCGAAAACGACGGGTTGATCTTCGCGGCAGCTTCCATAAAGGCTTCGTGAACGGCGTTTCCGTCCAACTTTCCGTTGCCGACGCCCGTCCGCCGTGATCTTGTCCGGCAGTCGAAGGCGAGCGCGTGCGTTGCGGCAATCGTCTGCGCGGAAGCCAAGCCCGGACAGATCAATTTGCGTCCGCCCGTAAAACCCGCAAAGTAATGAAACGAGATGCCGCCGACGATGATCACGTGATCGTGTTCGACGAGGGCGCGGTTGAGCTCGACCGGTGCGCCGTTCAGCTCGCCAAAGTTTATAAATTGATTCGAAGCAAGTCCGGCGGTCTGCATCAGATCCTTTGCATTGTGGTCAAAGGTCTTGACGCGCTGGAAAATAAACGGCGTCAGGAGCGCGCGTTTTTCGTCCGTCGTGACTTTGCGGTGAATGCCGGTCGCAAAGATGATGCTGATGTTAAAAGGCAGCGTGCCGCCCGCGATCAGACGGCGGACGAGCAGATTGACGACCTGTCCGCAAGCGGTTTGGCGCGTCGCGTCGGGGACGACGATCAGGACGCTTGCGCCGTCACCAATGATCTCTTCGAGCGGTTTTGAACCAATCGGATTATCGAGCCTTGCGCCGATTTCCGCATCCGTGAGCGGCGCAAACCGTTTTTCAGAGCCTAAAATCTCAAACCGTTCTTCGTCGTATTCAAAAGAAATTTGAGACTTTCCGTATTTCAATTCGGTTTTCGGCATATGAATTTATAAATTCGCTTCGAAGATTGCGGCTTTGCTTCTTTGTCCCGCGATACGTGACTCGCGGAGCGCAATTGCTAACCTGAATATCGCGTTACCGAATTTGCGTTTCACGATACTTAATCAGCGGATTGCGATACTTAGACCGCGGATTGAAATACTGTCGACCAGGATTGCCGTCCTAAGATTCGGTAACGCGATCCTCAGTCTGCGTAACGTGATCCTCGGCTTGCGTATCGCGTTTAGAAATTTCTATTTAACTTTTAATGATTGGTCGCCCGCACCTTAACTTCCGAATCGAAACAATTCGCGCCCGAAAAACAGGGATGAGCCGAGATTTGTTCTTCTTCGAGCGTTTCCATTTGAATCGTCAGATGATCGATCCCGAATTCGTCGTGGAGCCGCGTGCGGATGGTTTGGAGCAGCGCTTTCTGCGAAACCTCTTCGCGGTGAATGATATGAACGCTGAGCGCTTCCATGCCCGAAGTGATCGTCCAGATATGCAGATCGTGAACGTCTTCGACATTTTCCGTCCGGCGAATCACGTCTTCGACGGCTTTGACGTTGATATGCGCGGGCGTGCCTTCGAGCAGGACGTTGACCGATTCCCGGATCAGGTTCCACGCGCCGGCAATGATGATCAGAGAGATCAGAACGCTCGACGCGGCATCTGCCCAGAGCCAGCCGAAAGAAACGATCAGAACGCCCGCCGCGATTGCCGTCACCGAACCGAGCGCGTCGCCGATCACGTGCAGCCACGCCGACCGCATATTCAAATCGTGTTCGTGATCGCCGTGCAGAAGCCACGCGCAGACGAGATTGACGAGCAGTCCGCCGACGGCGATGATCGTCAAAGCCGTTCCTTTGATCGCGGGCGGCGCTTGCCAGCGCTCGTAGGCTTCATAGATCACCCAGAGCGAAATCAAAACGAGCGCGATCCCGTTGACGAATGCGGCGAGTATTTCCAGACGATAATATCCGAAGGTCTTTTTTGCGGTCGCCGGACGCGCGGCGAACCAGATCGCCGCCAGCGTCAGCGAGAGCGCGGCAACATCGGTCAACATATGTCCGGCGTCGGCGAGCAGGGCGAGCGAATTGGTCAGCCAGCCGCCGATCGCTTCGGCAAACATATAAACGGACGTTAACCCAAGCGCGAGCTTTAATTTATTGATGCTTTCGTCGCCGCGTCTGCCGTGTGAATGCGAATGTGTATGATTTGTGCCGATAAAAATTTCCTTTAGTCGAGAGTCAAGAGTCGAGAGTCGGGAGATTAGCTTTTGTCCGCATTACGCAAGTGTTTCATCAAACTCATCGTCATTCTTGCAACCTCGTCTAATAAATCGTAAATCTTTTTGAAGTCACTTTGACTCATATATTCCAAGTCAATTGCAATATATAGATGCGATTGTGTTTCGGAAATTGAGCCGTGTGCAATATTCAAAAAATTAGCAAACTCTTTGTCCGAATTTCTTCCTTGCCCTTCAGCTATATTTGCCATTATAGAAACACAAGAGCGTCTGATTTGGTCACGTAATCCGAAATCTTTCGAAAACTTTCCGTCAGAAGTTATTTCATAAACTGATTTTGTCGCTTTTCTCGCTTTTTGCCAAGCCTGTATTTCTTCAAACTTCTTGAATCCTGCCATTTTTTTCTCGTAAGTTTATAAGACATTCGATAAAATTCTCGACTCTTGACTCTTGACTCTCGACTTTTAAAACTGACGAATAACCTTTCCGCTACTCAAATTTAAAACAAAACTGCTGCGGTTTCCCCGGTCATCGCTGACTTCGACGGTGGTTTGGGCGGACGGCGAAGTGATTTGTAACAGAAACGAACCGTCGCCG
>CADEFG010000126.1 GCA_902826505.1 uncultured Acidobacteriota bacterium | reverse complement strand
TATCATATCTGCATCGAAAAAACAGAAAACAATCAAAAACCGAAAGCTGCCGCCTTTGCCCGCGTACGGATTTCGCGCGGAACCTGTTACGGTTTTCCGGCAATAGAAATCGCTTTTGATTTCGAGGCAGACGGCGAAAAAGTTTCGGCGCGTTTTTCGGAAGGATTCAAAAATAAAACAATTTCGCTCGAAGCTTCGGAAGTTAAAGAATTGCTTGAAAAGATTTTCGCCATCGTCGAAAAGCCTGAAGTTTTAGCGGAATTGCGTCACGTTGAAATTCGTTATCAAGCCGAAATCGAATGGGAAAATTTTGCGTTTAACGGAAACGAAAGATCGGGGAAATTCAAAGCGTTTTCGAACGAATGGTTGACCGGTGCAATCGAAGAGTTCATCAATTATGAAGCCGAAACGCCGGAAATCGCCGAGCATTTTCAAAAGATTTTAGACACGAAACCGCATCGCCACGCGCTTGAAATTTATCGAACGGTGAAAGATTTTCGGCGAAAATGGCTTATGCAGTTGAAGAGAATTTTATGAGCGACGACGCATTTTCGTTTTATTGCAAAAACAACAGCAATTACGGTTCGACCTGTCAGGTTGACGATTTGATCGTCGTCAAAACTCTCGTCGAAACATTTGACGAAGACGGCGAATGCACTGAGCGGATAGTTATCTACAAATGCGCGGTTTGCGGCGGATTTTATAAACGCCAATACGACGCGACTTATTACAGCGGATACGAATTCGACACCGACGAAGGCTGGTCAATTACGGATAAATATTTCAAGATCGAACAGCCGCTCTGGTCCGGCATCGGGTCATCGGGCAAACCGCCTTTGACGCTTGGAGAAGCGCGTTTTTACGGTTATGCGGGCGCAGATTACACCTGGAAAGACAATCGCTGCAATTTTCCGTCCGAAAGCGGCGAGCTGTCCTGCCGCGGAGTAGATGTAAAATTTGTCGCGTATCGCTCGCCCGAATCGAAAACGCACACAAGCGACAAATTCTATCAATGTATGCGCTGCGGCGAATGGTATTTTTATACGACTATTGCGCCTTACGAGCGAACGATTCTCAAGTCTTCAAACGCGCTTTTTCCAATTGCAGAAGCCAAAAAATTCGGTTATGACGCGGCGGAATTTATTACGAAAAAAGATTTCGAAGCGCTTGATTCGGATTTCGAAACCTGGGAAGAACCGCCGCCGACTGATGAATGGCTGAAAGCGGAAAGAACCGAAAAAGAACAGGCAAAATACGCTTTTTTGATCTTGAAAAAACATTTCGGGCTCAACGGTTTGAAAGTCAAAGAACGCGATCTGCCGTCCAGTTGGGACAGTTTCGGCTGGGATTTGTATCTGAACATTGACTTTTATGTGAAGGCGACCGGATATGAGTTGTTTCTGAAAAAGTTACTGGCGGATTTAACCGATTTTTGCGAAGCCGCGACGGGCGAATTTTTCGCTTACACGCTCAAAGTTTTGTTCGAAAAATTTATCAATCAAGACCCGCCGCGCAGTAAGTTCTTGTCGCTTTTGCCAGACAAAGCGCTCGCGCAGCTCGCTGAAATTGATCGGATGCTCGACGACGATCACGAAAGATATTTGGAGATTTTAAATCAGCAGGGTTATTAAAACGAATTTTTATGAAAAGCTGGTTTTATAAAATTTTCGGCGCCGGGAAAATCCGCGAAACGCTGTTAAATGGCTTACAAGGCGAAGAAATCATCGCTTCGGACGAAGGCATCAAATCTACACTGACTTATAAAAATTTTCGCGCGCCCGGCAGATATTCAAACTGGAAACGCCGATGGTTTTCCGGCGCAATAATTTTGACGAAAAAGCGTCTGATTTTACAACAGTATTCGCAGCCCGTGATCAATTTGGAATTAACAGATGCGCGTTTTAAGAAAATAAAAATCTCGCTCGAAACCGAAGACACATTGCTTTTTGAATTCGAGCCGCATCTTTTTCTCGAAAATTCAACGGGCAATATCGAATGGCGCTGCCGCACACCGGACGCGAAAATTATCAATGATCGGCTGCAAATGTTGAAATAGATTTTGGAAATTTTCTTATTAAAGTCGGTGACAAAACTTATTGGAAAGATGAGATCGGCGATTAAATCAGTAGAGCGAGCGGTAGCGAGTCTTTCCTCCCGGGCGGAATTAAAGATCGCTGAAACCGACTCGCTACCGCTCGCTCTACTGATTGGCGGCTTTGTTTTCTAACAAGTTTTGTCATCCACTATAAGCTTGGATTCTGATTTTATGACAAACAACGTAAATTTTGATGAACTGGCGCAGAAAGCGTTTGCGCCGACCGCGGGCGAAAGCGATTTTGAAAATCTTTTCGCCGCCGCTTTTTCGCTCGGCGCGTGGTATTTTATCGCCGATGAAGCTTTTGAATACAAAATGCCTTATTGCTCTATTTTTCCCGATCATTTCGGCGAAGAAATCGCGCTGACGGTTTTTACCGACGGCGAACGTGCGCGGAAATTTATCGCGGAAAAAGGAATAAAAGTTGGCGACTCTGACGGAAATCCGAATGCGCCGAACGCGCCCGAAGATTTTATTCTGCGCATTTCGACGACGGGTATTTTAGATTTTTTCGACCGCCTCGCGCCGCTCAATGTCACGAAAATTTTCTTTAATCCGAACAAAGACAGCGAAGGCTTTCATCACGATCTGAAAATGATGCGCCCGATTTACGAGCATCTGAAAAATAAAGATTTATTGGCGAAACCGTCTGCCGAAAACGATCAGGATAATTTGGCAAAACTGATCGAAGAAAACGCTGATGTGATCGCCGAGTTCGAACGGGAAAATGAGATGTTTTCGGCAATGATCGCGGGCAGCGCGTCGGCGATGGACGCCGTTTCCGAAGAAGACAAAGAGCAAATAATTTCCAATACGGCGACTTTGTTCGAAAGCGTCCGAGTGCAGGAAAATATGTCGCCGAAATTGTTCAGAGCCTATATCGAAACTTGTCTGAAAAAGCAAAAGTTTCTGATGCCGACTTTGGCGTTTGCGTATTTTCAGCAGGAAGAAAGCGGCATAAAAAAACTCGAACAGGACAAAGAGCTTGCGGACGATATGGCAAAATTCCTAATCAAAAAAGCCGTGCCGAACGCCGATTTGCTGATGGACGAACACGTGCAAAATTCAAAAGCGAAACCGGAAGAAGATGTTTCGTCGGCGGCTGAAAACGGCGTTGATTTCGATGCCTTATCGAAAAAAGCGATGGAAACGAACGCGATGGAAGATTTGAACGCGCTTTTCAGCGCGGCGTTTGCTTTAAAGCAGTGGAATTTTATCTCGCGCGGCGAACTTCCCGATATTTATCCTTATGTCGCTTCAAACCCTAAAGCTGCCGATAATCAGCCGATGATTCGTGCATTCACCGACACGGAACGTTTAATGCGTTTTGCGCGCGAAAACAATCTGACGGAAGCCGACGGTTCGGCAAAAATTCTGACGATTCCGACCGAAAATATCGTTCCGTATCTCGAAGGTTTTGTTGAACAAGGCGCGTTCGGCGTGTGGTTTAATTCCGACTCGGAAAGTAAAGATTTTTTTATTCCGATCAAACAATTGCAGCCGATCAAAGATCATCTGGCGAAATTAAATCCGCCGTCTGCAAACGCCGCCGAAACGAATTTTACCGCGTTGATTCTGACCATTTCGGACGGGCTGATGCTGCCGTCGGGTTTCGTTAAAAACAGTTCCTATCAATGCAATTTTTTCTGCTGGATTCCGCGCGAATGGACTGTAGATTTGCAGTTAAAAACCGAATATCTCGAAAAACTTTACGAGCAGTTTTACGGCGCGAACTGGCGTGCGGGCAACAGCGACGGTTCGCGCTACGTCGTCATCGAATCGAATTCGGCGGTGATTTCTCCTGAAAGGGTAGAAGCTACAAATTGGAATGTCGTCCAAAAAAACGAATTAAATCGTTACTGGTTTTACATCGGCGAAGTTGGCGGCACGTTCAGAAATGTTGAGGCAGATGAATTTCAGGCAAATTTTGATAGATATTTTCAAACCGAAAAGACAAACGAAACTCGCAAACAACAGGATAATTTAGCAGATTTCGGAATGTCGCAAACCACTAACGGCGATTTCGATTTGAATTTGACGATCAACAAAGTCGGCACGGTCAATTTCGAAACTTCGATCGCGCCGTTTTACGAAGCGATCGTGCCGCTTCTTAAAGATTTTCGGGGAACGGGCGAATATGTTACGCTGCTCAGATTTGAAGACAGCGGAAAAAGCGAACAGGTCGAAAATATCGTCGAAAACGCTCACGGCGCGTATTTGCAGATTCGCCGTTTTCTTTATCTGAATCCGAAAAACGACGTGCGCATCGGCGTAAATTCGATTCACAGCAATCATTTGCGTCACGTTCAAGCAAACGCCGGATTGAACGTCAGTTTTGAACTTTGTAAAAATCTCGATAATCAAACAGGAGTTTTCTATCACGCATTTCAAGGACCGAAAAGCGAAGTTTTAAAGCTGTCGGCGGCGATTCAGCCGATTCTCGAAAGCGTCGGTTATCAAGCGGTTCAGTTTCCGTGAAGTCAAACGCGGTGCGCCGATCACCTACGAGATGTTTGCCAAAGCGATCGCCGAGTTCGAATTTACGCTCGTGTTCGCCGATGCACCGCTCGACCGGTTTGCGCGCGGACAGAAAAACGCTTTGACGACGACGCAGAAAAAAGGCGCGCTGCTCTTTTTTGGACACGCCAATTGTGCCGGGTGCCACGCGGTTTCCGGCGGGTCAAACGAGATGTTCAGCGATTTTCGCCAGCACGTTATCGGCGTTCCGCAGATCGTTCCGAGTGTCGGGAACGTTGTTTTCGACGGTGCCGGTCACAACGAAGATTTCGGTTTGGAACAGGTCACGGGCAATCCCGCAGACCGCTATAAATTTCGCACTTCGCCGCTCCGAAACATTGCTTTGCAGCCTGCGTTTTTTCATAACGGGGCTTACACCAGATTGGAAGACGCGATTCGTTTTCACCTCGATCCCGCACATTTTGCGCCGCTTTACAACCCCGCGACGGCGGGCATTGACGCCGATTTGCAGAACCCGGTCGGACCGATCGCGCCGGTTCTCGAGCGCCTCGATCCGCTCATGCAGAATCCGGTCAATCTGTCGAACGACGAATTTCGGCAGCTCGTCGAATTCGGTCGCTTCGGTTTGCTTGACGAACGCGCCAAACCGGAACGACTCCGGCGGCTGATTCCCGACCGCCTCCCGAGCGGCAGACCGCTGCAAACATTTCAATAGTCACGTTTTTACAATCAGCAAAAGGCGCGCCCGAAAGTTTTCGGGCGCGCCTTTTCGCATTCGTAAAAATTTTTCCGGCGGCGCGGAACAAATCAAAAGCGGCGGTGTCTAAACAGTTACCAAAGGAGAGAAAATTATGAAAGAAAAGTTTAAGTTGAGCTTAAGCCGAATATGGCTGCTGGTCAGTATTTTTTCGTTGATTTTGCCGGTTTTTATGCCGTCTTCCGCGAATGCTTCTAATTTTGCCGAAAATGCGGTCGGGACGGCAAGCGTTTCGATGTTTATTTTGTCGTTTCCGGCAAGTCTTTTCGGATTGCCGGCAATATTTTTCGCCGGAATCGTGTTAGACATAAATCCGAATTCGATCGAGGGAATGTATCTCAATCTTTTTTTGCTTTTCGTCTTTGGTCTGGTGCAGTGGTTTTGGATCGTGCCGCGAGTTTTGCGTAATGAGCCGCGTCTGCAAAGGCTCGATCTGTTCGGCGGAGAATCGGAATTACGACCTTTGCCGGCAAAAACGGATAACAATATCCCGTTTTGCGATGTTGACGGAAGAACGCCGCTCGAAAGAGTCTTTGAGGAAAAAGACGCAAAATAAAAAATATTGACGGGAACAAACGCCGGGCGGTCGGTGTCTAACCGAACTGTCCATTCAAAGGAGAAAAAAATGATGAATATAAAAACAAACTTGAAACGCATCTGGTCGGTCGTCGCCGCCGTTTCGCTCGGTTTATTGATCTACGCGCAGTTCAATGAAGAATCGCCCATGCTTTTGAACGCGCTGCTCGTGCTCGACGCCGTGATGCTTATTCTTGCCGTGCCCTGCGGGCTGTTCGGCGGCGCGGTCGTCTTTTTCGCGTGGTATGTTTTGGAGATGAACCCGCTCTCGCTCGAAGGCGCGTATTTAAACACGATCGTGCTTGCCATTCTGGGAACGGTGCAGTGGTTTTGGCTGATTCGTTTCTGGTATCCGAGCGAAACGCCGTTTCAAAAGCTCGATCTCCTTGGTGAAAGATAGGAAAAAAAGTTTTTGGAAAGACTTCAATCAAGAAAGCGGTGGTTTTCCACCGCTTTCTTAATTGAAGTCTTTCACAATCCGGAAAACCGTCCATTACTCATTTTTTCTCACCCTTTAATTAATATTGCTGTCATCAGGTTTAGCGGCAGACCCGGCAATTGCGGCGCCTTTGCGATAAAACCGGAAGCTGCCCAAGTCGAATTAGAGGGAATAAGAATTTTTTATCAAAATCTATCTACTGAATTTTGATCATGTAAACTTCCCTGCGCGACGTTTACCGCGTAAATTTACCCGCTCAACGTGAATATTTATTAACTAAACCTGCATTTAAAAAAAGCAAACAGAGATAGAATTCCGCGCCGACTTATAAATCCGGCGTTTTTTTCGTCGTAAATCCGAAAAAACGAAATTATTGCCTGAATGGCATATCACTTGCGAATTGATTTACCGGAAAATGAAATTTTTATGATCAGGCAATCAATCAAAAAATCAGGGAGATTTTATGAATTACAAAACAATTAGTTTTAAAATTTTGTTCTTTTTGGCAAGTTTTTCTTTTGGTTTTCAAGTTTTGGTGCCATTTAATGCTAATGCGAGCGTCAGAACCGGGCAGATCAAAAAATCGACAAAAAATAATCCGGGCTTCGCCTTTGATAAACCGGAATCCCGCAATCCGGTTCTTTTTGCGGCGATGGCGGCAATCGAAAAAAATTTGAATGGATTGAAGGATAGTCAAAAAACCCGGTTTGACCGAATAGTTGATTCGGCACTGCAAAAATTCCCTGACGTTTCGAAAGACGAGCTGTGGCGAGTAGTTTCAATGTGGAACCGGCTGCCGGGCGAAGTTAAAGCGACAATTGATTTTCCGACACTGGTGGCGATTAGTTTTGATGATGTTCAACCACAGAATTTATCGGCGGCTTTGACCAGAGAAAATCAAACCGATCCGCCGGTGCTGTTTGCCGTCAGCCCGAAAGAGCTCATCCCCGGTCAGACGCAAGAGGTGACTTTGGTTGGAAAGAATTTAACCGCCGATATGAAGATCCAATTTGGCAACGGCATTCAGATTGCCCGAAGAGCGCCGAAATTAATAAGTTCCTATCAAATTTCGCTATGGGTAACGGTGGCGGCAAATGCACCGCTCAGCGAGCGCCAAATTACGGTTTCCAACGGGCTTGGAACGTCACCGCGACCGGTCAGTATTTCGATCAATAAATTTTCGACTTCCCCGGCAAAAATAGTTTCCGGCTGGTCGTTTCAAAAGTGGAGCTTTGAAACCGGACTTCTGACCTGGAACGGAATGCCGGCTGATGGTTCGACCGAGTTTCCTTTTATTTATGCCAGAACCGGGCGAATGATTCCGAGCAATAGCTCACATTGGCATCTCAAATGGAAGAACGATTTGCCGAAAGTGGCAAAGGGACAATGGCAGGTTTCGAGTTTTCCGATGACGCAGGACGCCAAAAATTGGAAAAACCCGCCCGGACTAGTCGGATTCGGAATGGTTAAAAAGGCACCTGTCATGGGAGATACCGATCGGCTCGATATTGATCTGACACCGGTCGTCAATCGCGCACCGGGGCTGAACCCGTATTCCGCCGACCCGGTAGATCTCAAAAAAACCAATGAACCGGTGGTCATAGTTCAACCTAATAAACCGCCACTGACAGTTATCAAACCCCGCCAGGATATTAAAAAGCCTTCGGTTATTCCTCCCGGACAAACTCGGATTGGCGGAAAAATAATCAAACCCGTCTTGAAACCCCGGGTTTCTCCGGCGGCTTTATCCCAATTGGGTAAGCGCACCTATTATCTCCGTCTGGTACCGCTCAATGCGCAAGGCAACATAATCGGTTTGCCGTCGCAGGCAGTTGAAATCGTTTATGACCCGGCGCCCGAAAAACAGCCTGACATCAAGTTTGCGACAACTGAAACCGTCGCTTGCCAGAGTCCGCAAGCTCGCCTCAAAGGCTACGAGCCGATTCGCGCCCGCCGCACAGATTCGCAGTATTGGTTTATCGTTGTCAGTCAGCCACCTTATCCGTTTGATCAAACATGGAAAGTAGGCGACCATCTTTTTTTTCCGCCGCAAAAAGACAGCAAGGATTTTTGGGATTACGTCGGGGACGCCATCGGCGGTGTGATCAGCCTGATTGGCAATGTGGTAAATTTGATCTCCGCCGCCTGGAATGAAATCAAGGGTGCGGTGGTCAGCGCCTTCGTCAGTTTTTTGAAAGGTGTCCAGATCGGCTGCCCCGGCTGGTGTGAAACTGCCTTGAAGATGGGGCTTGATGCCGGGCTGGTCGCTCTCGGAATCCCGCCGAACATACCAAACTTCAATGAACTGCAAAATATGGGCGCGGAATATATCGCCGAGACAATTGCCGCGGAAGTGCTCGCCGGTTCACCGATTCCGCTGGCGAAAGAGGCACTCAAAACAGCTGCCAAAAGTGCTTTGAATGAAATGAGAAATCAGGTTGATAAAACTTCTTCGGGCGGCTCGTTTCTGATGCATGATTATACGGCTGATCCGCGCCCGGCTTATTTGGTTGTTCAGGCATATAACGCCGGCAGTACGGCGACCGACGCCGGTTATGTTTCCGTCAGCGAAATTTTGAAAGTTTTCAAACTCAATAAAACCGTGTCAGTTCCGGAATTGCAGCCCGGCGAAACTTTCGATATTCCCATCTTTCTCGATCCGGATTTAGATCTGCCGGATGGAATTCCCACCAGTTATATCCAAAATGAAGGTTGGTGGAATCGTTATGCCACCGGAGCCCGGTTTCAGATTGCGTCCGGCTGCGGATGTCCGGGAGCGACTCCGCCCGGATACGATCTGACGAATCCTACGCAGCGCATCATCTTGTGCGTCCCACAGGGCGGCAATAATGAGGACAAATCCATCACAAGCACGCAACCCTGGGGATCGCCGTAAATATTCT
This sequence comes from uncultured Acidobacteriota bacterium, assembly GCA_902826505.1. Lineage (GTDB taxonomy): Bacteria > Acidobacteriota > Blastocatellia > Pyrinomonadales > Pyrinomonadaceae > JAFDVJ01. Next base: position 826 of record CADEFG010000126.1, on the reverse strand, counting down.
GATTAAAATTAGCGGGATAAATCAGATTGGTTTTGAAAACAATAAAATATCATTTCAACAGCGCTTGCGAAACATAACACTCAAAGACGGCGCGATTCTTATCGGGTTTCGCGCCCGTCGAAGTAAAAGCGGTTTCGCGTGTGTTGTGAATTCCCGTGATCTCGCCTGAAAGTTTGTGGTCGGCGATCCGAAAAATAAAATCGAGGTCTTTTTTGTCCGCCAGTTCATTTATATCGATCTGATCGTCCGTATATTTGCCGGCAGCGTCCCAATCGTCCTCGTCCCAAACTGAAATATTGATCGGCACGCTTCCCGCCGTCTGGTCAACAAAATGAATCCCGAACCACGGATCAATCGTTTCCTTTGCGTCTTGAATGACGCGTTCGCGATAGGTTTGATTTCCAATCTTGATAATCGCATAAAAATCGGCGCTTCCCGCCGGATCAATATTCGGTTCGAGTTTGCCGACATCTTTTGTTTCTTTGATCAAAGTCGTCCTGACCAGCACGGCGCGGCGGCGCAGCGCCAAACGATTCGTTTTCGGCAAAACCGGCGCACCCGCTTTTGTGTAAAGATTTGCGGCTAACTGTTCCGTTAATTTTCCGTCGGTCATTTGTTTGACGAAAACCGACGAATCCTTGCCGACCCATTTGCTCGTAAACGTATCGAAAAACCGCGCCAAACCGCTTTTGTCGCCTTTCCAATGCCCGTCCGCGCCTTTCGCCTTGATCCACATCGAAAGCGATTGCGCCGCTTTTAGATCATATTCCAGTTTCTTTTGATTTTCAGCCGAAACCGCCAATTGCCGAGCACTTTTCCAAAAACC